>CAYZZO010000001.1:0-29988 GCA_964483075.1 uncultured Candidatus Saccharibacteria bacterium
CCTTGAACATGTTGTCTTTTGCTTTTATTTTATTGTTTTCAAAAATTCTTTCTCGTTGATTATTTTCACTCCCAGTTTTTTTGCCTTCTGGAATTTTGAGCCGGGTTCTTCGCCAACAACAAGAAAATCGGTTTTCTTGGAAACAGACTCTGAAATCTTTCCTCCCAGTTCTCGGATTCTCTCTTTTGCTTCTTCTCTTGTCAAGGAACTTAAACTGCCTGTCAGAACAAAAGTTTTGTCTTTCACTTTTTTGTTTCTGATTTCTAATTTTGGTTTTTTAATCTTCTTAATTTTTATTCCTACCTTTTTTAATTTTTCCAAAAATTTTATGTTCCGTTTTTGACGAAACCAATAAAAAACTGACGCTGCTACAATATCTCCTATATTTTTCATTTTCTTCAGATTTTTCAAGCTGGCATTTTTTATTTCTTCCAAGTCACCAAAACGCGAAACTATGTCGCGAGCTGTTTTCTCACCAACGTTTCTAATACCCAGAGCATAAACAAATCTAGGCAAAGTAATTTCTTTTTTTGTTTGAATTGACTTAATTAAATTTTTTGCTGACTTTTCGGCAAAACGCTCCAAAGGTATAAGGTCTCCCTCTTTTAACTCAAAAATATCGGCCGGGCTGGAAACCAAATTATTTCTTATAAGCTGGTCAATAATTTTCGGACCTAATCCTTCGATATAAAAAGCTCCCTTAGAAACAAAATGATAGAAATATCTGCGTTGCCTGGCAAAACAATTAGGATTAGGACAGCGATAAACTACTTCGCCAGGAATTTTAACCACCTTAGAGCCACAAGCAGGACAGTACTTCGGCATTTTAAATTCTTTTTCTTTACCTGTACGCAATTCTGGTAAAACTTTAATAATATCGGGAATAACATCTCCCGCTCGACCGACAATTACCGTATCGCCAATTTTCACTCCCAATCTTTTTATTTCGTCTTCATTGTGCAAGGTTGCGTGGGAAATAGTCACGCCACCCACTTTTATTGGCTTTAGATAGGCAACGGGAGTAAGGACACCCGTACGACCAACTTGAACATCGATATCTTCTACTATAGTTTCTGCCTGCTTTAAGGGAAATTTAAAAGCGATGGCCCCGCGTGGCGCTTTGCCAATTGACCCTAATTTTCCAAAAATTTTATTCGAGTTAACAATAACGACAACTCCATCTATTTCATAGGGAAGCTTCTTTCTTATCTCTTGGCAATACTGACGATATTTAAAAACTTCCTCTAAGTTAGAACATTTTTTACTATAAAAATTAATTTTAAATCCAAGCGCTTTTAGAATTTTGTGTTTATCTTCATGAGTTTCCTGGCCAAAATCGCTAATTAATTCATAAATAAAACAGTCTAGGTGCCTTGAATTGGTAATCTTTGGGTCAAGTTGGCGAATCGAGCCAGCAGCAAGATTCCGGGGATTAGCATAGACAGGAAGCCCTTTTTTTGCCCGCTCTTCGTTAATTTTCTCAAATTCTTTCTTGGAGATAAAAACTTCTCCCCTAACAATAATTTGTTTTTTAAAATCAAACTCTCTTATTTTTTTGATAATTCTTTCATTTGCTCCTTCTTTCTCTAAGGATTCTAAGATGTCTTCTTTTTTTCTTAATCTCAAGGGAATGCTTTCGATTGTTTTAAGGTTTTGCGTCACGTCCTCGCCTATTTTTCCGTCTCCTCTTGTTGCTCCAACTTTTAGGATTTTATTTTTATAAATTAGTTCAATAGCTAAGCCATCAAATTTTAATTCGCAAAAAAATCCTCCTCGGCTGTTTTTATCAATAGGACGAGAAGAAAGGCCTAAATTTTTAACCTCGTCAGTAGATAAAAGTTTCATATTTCTTTCCATCCAATCATCTATATCTTCTTTGGAAAAAGCATCATTAAAAGAAAGCATCCGCTGAAGATGCTTTATTTTTTTAAACCCTTTTAGCGGTTTTCCGCCAACCCTTTGAGTGGGCGAATCAGAGACAATGAATTCTGGAAATTTCTGTTCTAAATCAAAAAGTTCTTTTTTGAGAGAATCGAGCGCAGAATCAGAAATTTCCTGTCGATCTAAAACATGATAGAGGTAACGATGATAGTTTATTGTCTTCCTCAGCTTCTCTATCCTTTTTTTTGCCTCTTGGCGAGTTATATGCATTTTTATCGGGACTAAAAATCTCCTGTGACCTCAATTGTTCTCGTGGTAAGATTAAAGCTTCCTTTCGAATGAAAACCATTAGGAGACTGAATGAATTTAATTTCATATTTTTCTTGGTCTGTCGGCACTGTCTCGTTAGTCTTGTCGTATGACAAGCTAACTCCATCGCAAAATCCGTCCCCGTTAGAATCCTTTCTACAATTATTCGATAGGCAAGTGCTAGAAGATGACACTAGACACTGAGCTTCATCGTATAGCCCCCTCTCTATTCCCGTATCGGCAGCATAAAAAGCAACCACTGAATCCCCCATATCTTTTAAGATATTCATCTGATAAAAAAGAATCGTGCCGATACCCGAAATAACGGCTATTAAGATAGACATTATTACAACAGCCAGATAAAGAGATATTCCTTTTTCTTTTAGATTATTCATACGACGGGATAATGGAAAAATAATTCGACCCAAGTTAAGCTTGGAAGCGAAAGAATGGGTTGATTTCAATTCACCCCACTAAATTGATTTGATTCGCATCATGTTCGCTTAGACATTAATATGTGTCTATAATAAAAGGGAATATACCTAAACATCTTCAATAATTCCCAAGCGCTAAGAGCAACTCCTCTTGGCTCTCCCCTTTTTTCTTTTATAGCCCTTATTAAATCATCTTCTGACTTGATAATGCCCGGAATCTCAAGATATCCTCTTCCGATAAATTCTGTCGAGTGGGCGTCAGAACCAGCGATAAAGCTAAAATTGTTCTCCCTGGCGAAGTTAAAAGCTTTTTTGTTTGAAGATTTCACGAAAACACTTGCGTTAAATGCTTCTACGCCGTCTGGGCGAAGAAAACGAATATTGTCTTCTCCTCCTTTAAAATTCTCTAATGGCCAATCAAAGGGATGAGCTATCATCGCAAGTCCTCCTTGACTTCTTATCTCTTCAATTGCTCTTTCTGGGGAAAGCCCCTTTGTTATCTTTTTTTTAACATTAATGCCTAGAATATGGCCCGACTTAGTTGTTACTTCAATGCCAGGAATAATTAAAATATCTTTGTCGAAACCAAAACGTATCGCCTCAATCGCTCCTTCAGTTTCATCGTGATCGGTAATAGAAATACAATTAATGTTTTTCTCAATTGCCGCCATTACTGCTTCTTTTGGCGAAGAATGTCCATCAGAAAAAGTCGTATGAATATGTAAATCTGCTTTCATAATTATATTCTATTATTTAATCTGTTGTTGAACCGGAGCAAGTAATAGGAAAAAGAGATCAGAATAGGGTTTCTCGTTTCGCGCTATTTGCTCGTCTGAAAAAATCGCCTTGCTAAAATCCACATAACCCAGACTTAGGCGCAATCTTCCTTCTTTAACCATTATTACGCCCTCGTTAATTTCAGGTAGCGAAATAAAATATTCTACTTTTTAATATTAACACAGAGAAATAAATCTACCAAGCCAATAAACCTAATACGTAATAATTTTTTTATAACGAAATGCAGAAATTTTGAGCGAAAGGAAGATTGTATAACAATATGCGTTGGCAAACCTTAAATAATCTGCGGCTAAAATTTCAAGCCGTGGCAGAAAGGATTATTGCGCATTAAATTTAATAAACTACATTCCCGAGGGTGCGCAGTTTGTTGCATGGTTAGAATCTGCACAAATATTGATTTTAACAACAAAGAATGTTATTATTAAGCTTGAGAATATAAACAGAAAAAAAATAAAAAAATATGCCAATTATTAAATCAGCAAAAAAAGCTCTTCGCAAAAACATTAAACAAAGGAAAAGAAACATTGTTCATAAAAAGAAGATCAGAGGTCTTGCTAAAAAGATAAGAACTTTGGTTTCTGAAAAAAAAATCGAGGAAGCAAAAAATCTCTTACCACAAACGTATAAAGCATTAGACAAAGCAGCGAAAACCAACGTCATTAAGAAAAATACTGCCTCGAGGAGAAAATCAAGATTAACAAAATTAATAGGAAAAAATTAGACCGAGGAAATCAATAAATCTAAAGCTGTTTGCGGTTCTACTTTGCTTGTTTTAATATCAATATCTGCCTGAAAAATTTTCTGGTAGATTTTTTTTAATTGTAAAAGCTCAAATTTCTCTGCCCAATAATAAGTTTTCCGGACGACAAAAGGGTGAAGACCGCTCTTTTTTAAAATAACACTATAGGGTAAATGACGTTCAGCGAGATCCTTGATTATTAAAAGATTCTTAAATTGATAACTCATCATTGAAAGAAGATATAACGGAGAATCACCTTTTTTCAGGTGACTACGTAATAGGTCTAATGCTAATTTTTTGTTTTTCTGGGCTATGGCGTCAATTGTTTTGAAAATATTTGTTTCATTTTTTTCTCTTACCATTTCTTTGACGTCTTTAGATTCAATTTTTTCTCCTACCTTAAAGATGGCCAATTTTGCAATCTCTCTACTTAATGCCCATGAATCATTTCCAACATACTGACAAAGTAATTCCAGGGCGTTTTGGTCTATATTTGAATTACGCTCAACAAACTTTTCTTTCACCCAATTTTTTAGCTTTTTTCCCTTTAACAGTTTAAACTCCTGACATTTCGCTTTTTCTTCTAAAAATTTAAAAAATAATTCCTTCTTGTCGACCTCTCCTTCCTCATAGAATAAAATCACATTTTTTGATTCCAAAAAAAAATCTTGCTTTTTTAGAAATGTCTCTTTAAAAAAAGAACCGGAAAAAGGATTAGCGACTAATAATAATTTCTTTTCTTTAAACATTGATGCCTGGCGCACATCTTTTTCGATCTCATCAAAAAGAGAATCATTATTTTCAAGACAATCAAAATTCTTCAGGTTTAATCCGCTTTTGTTGGCTCTTTTGTAATTCCGGACAATTTCTTTTATTTTTTCTTTTATCCTATATGTATCTTGTCCGTAGAGAAAAATAAGCATAATGTTAGTTGTCAATTTTCAATTATTGATTTTCAAACAATAAAAATAAATACAATAAAGTGATTTTAAAATTAAGGAGGTCATTTTTGGCACTTAGGGCAATAATAAACGCTTCTTCCGCTAATTTCCGCTCTCATGACAGGCGTCCCGCATCTGCTACATATTTTTCTTCGGTAGACTTTTCTCAATTTATCAAATCCACCCTTTTCCCCGGAAACAGTCCTATAGTCGGATATACTTTCTCCTTTCAATTCAATAGCCTTCTTTAGCGTATTTTTTGTTTCGTTATAAATTCTTCTCATTTCTTTTTTAGACAATTCTGACGCTCTTCTAAAAGGATTAATTTTTGCACGCCACAATATTTCACTTGAATAGATGTTACCGATTCCGCTAATAACTTTTTGATCCATTAAAACTTGCTTTATTTTACTTTTTTTTACCTTCAATCTCTCTTCAAACTCGTCAAAACTAATTTTTAACGGGTCAGGTCCTAATTCCTCCAGCTCTTTTTTTATTTCTTCGCTTCTTTCAAGCTCGACTTTGGCAAATTTCCTTAAATCGGAAAGAGCTAACATTAAATCACCGCTTAGCGAAAACATTAAATGAATATAATTGTTAATAGGGTCCTCTAAGGGTCCCCTAATAAGCGAGACCCACCTTCCGGATTTAAACTTCCATCTTCCAATTAAAAGATGGCCTGTCAATTTTTGGTGGACTAAAAGGGAATAATCCCGAGAAAGGTCAAAAATAATATTTTTTCCCTTTCTCTGAACTTTTTTAATTTTTTTTCCTTTAAGCGCTTTCTCGAATTTTTTAAAACTATCCGGTTTTTTAATTATCTTCTCAGAATCTGTCCAAACATTAAGAAAGGTCCTGCCAGGGACCTTTCTTTCTAAACCTATTATCGTTGTTTCTACTTCCGGAAGTTCAGGCATAAATTATTTGATAATTCCTCTCACTTTCTCAATGATTTCGTCTGGGGTAAAGCGAGCTTTAATTAAATAATCGGCCGCCCCCATTTTCAGTCCTTTTTCGATATCCTCTTTTCGTCCAAGATTAGACAATATAATGACAGGAATCTGGGAAGAAGAAGGATTGCTTTTTATTTTCGCCAAAACCTCAAAACCGTCAACTTCAGGCAAAATAAGATCAAGCAAAATTAAATCTGGTTTTTCTTTGTTGACGCCTTCTATTCCTTTTTTCCCGTCAACCGCTTCAGCAACATCGTATCCTTCACTCACAATTTTTCGAGAAATAAGTTCTCTTAAAAATTTATCGTCTTCAATTACCAAAATTTTCTTCATAAAAAAACATAATCCGAATTTACGAATTATCCGAATTTACGAATTATAGTTATTCGTAAGTTGGTAGATTCGGATGTAATCCTGTCCGCATCGCTAAAACGTTGCAGGCGGGTAGATTAGGATTGTATTATTTATTTACCTAATTGTTTTTTAACTTTTTCGAGAACTTCCTGAGGGTCAAATTCGGTTTTAATCAACCAATCGCTTGCCCCTAATTTCTTAACTCTATCCAGCTCAACTGGCTGACCAGAATTGGAAATGATAATTATCGGAATCTTTTTCAATTTATCGTCCTTTCTCATTATCTCCATCACCCCAAATCCCCCTAATTTAGGCATAACTATATCAAGAAGGATAAGGTCGGGATTTATTTCTCTCATCTTCAAAACCCCCTCTTCTCCGTTGCGAGCAGTTGAGACATCGTATCCCTCCATTGATAGCTTTTCTTTAAGGAGGTTCATCATAATTTCCTCGTCTTCGATTATTAGAATTTTTTTTGCCATATTTAATGGTAATCTCTGTGCGCCCTATTCTATAAAAGAATAAGAACTTTTACTTTTATTTTAATGCTTTAACCCGGGCAGTGTCAAATGGAAGATTGAAAAAAAAGGTTGTTCCCTTGCCTTCTTTGGAAATAAACCAGATTTTTCCATGATGAGCGTTAACAATGTTTTTCGTTATATAGAGACCCAACCCCGAACCGGTGGTATCAATTTTCCTTATGTTGGTTGCTCTGAAAAATTTAGTAAATATTCTTTTTTGTTGGTCCTTCGGGATTCCTACTCCATTATCCTCAATAGAAAAATTCACTTCTTTTTTTCCCTTTTTAACAGAAATAACTATCTTGCCATTTTTTGGAGTATACTTTATGGCATTCCTCAAAAGGTTATCAATGACCATTTGTATTTTTTCTTTATCGAGCATAATTTTCGGTATTTTTTTCTTCGGTCTCTTGAATTTGACTATAATTTTTTTATCATCACTTTCTTTCTTATGGTCGATGATTGTTTTCTCTGTGATTTCTTCGATGTCAGTTGGGACTAATTCAAAAATATATCTCCCCTCCTCAATCCTTGAAACATCTAAAAGGTCATTAACCAAATTAATCATTCTTTCGTTTGACACATAAGCATCTCCTAAAAACTCTCTCTCGTCTTTATTCACCTTGCCTAAATCACCGTCTAAAACCATTTTTAGGGTCCATTTTATCGCCGAAAGAGGAGTTCTCAATTGGTGAGCAGATAATGAAACAAACTCTGTTTTCAACTTTTCGACTAATTTTTCTCTAGTAATATTATGCAGAATCAATAAACTGCCTAACTTTTTCCTTTCCCTCTTGATAGCTACAACACTCACGTTTAAAATTAAATCTTTGTTTATTTTTAACTCTTTCCCGAAATTCTTTTTAAGCCTGCCTTTCGGTTTTTTTATTGGCAAAGACAAAGCGAGAATTTTTGGAAGTTTTGAGATAGATTTACCGATTATATCTTCTTTTTTAATTTTTAAGAAATCTTCTGCCAAGGGATTAACAAGCAAAATCTTATTTTTTTTATCAAAAACTATTAAACCATCGGTAAAATTATTAATTATTGTTAACGTCTTATCTTTTTCTTCCTCCGCTTTTTCTCTTGATTCCTCAGTATCCTCGAGCATGTTCATTAGTGCTTTCTGGCTATCTTCTAATTCTTTCGTCCTTTCTCTTACTTTTACCTCTAATCCTTCCTGTAGCCTCCTTAATTCACTAATATCGGAGATTACTAAAGAGTATCTGACAGTTCCGTCCCGATCGTCTTTCTTTGAAACGACGGAGACATTGGCCACTATCATTTTTTTGTTGCGCATTGATAGGTTAATGTTTTCATCTCTGGCGATTATATTTTTAAGAGAATCTCTCAAGAGGCGCCTAACTACTTCTTTATCTTTAAATAAAACACCAATCGTCTGACCTATTAAATCTTTTTTATCATAACCGGTTAGCTTTTCAGCTAACCTATTAAGGTTAATAACAATTCCTTCCGGACCAAGAATGAAAACGGGAACCGGCAAAAAATAAAAAAGATCCTTAATGTGTTCTTCGCTATATTCTAATTCTTCTTTTTTCTTTTTAAATAAATTTTTTTCTTTCATTTTACTTTAGGGAGCAGGACTCGAACCGGGGCAAATTTTTTCCTTTTTAGTAAAACTTTCCGGTAATAAATTCCGCAAACCTCTTTTTTATAGGAAGGGTAAGATAAAAAGTTGTTCCTTTGCCTTCTTCTGAGATAAACCAAATTTTTCCTCCATGGCCATTAATAATATTTTTAGCTATATAAAGACCCAAACCCGTTCCTTCCGTCTCTTTTTGAATTATGTTGCTTCCACGAAAAAACTTAGTAAAAACTCTTCCTTGTTGTTGCTCGGGAATACCTAAACCAGTATCGCTAATTTGAATCTTTATCTCTTTTTTATCTCTTCCTAAAAGAACTGTAATTTGTCCGCCCGACGGAGTGTACTCTACTGCATTGCTAAGAATATTCTCTATGGCGATTCTTATTTTCCCTTCGTTTACCATAATTTCCGGCAATTCTTCTTTTGTTTTCTTAAAATTAAATCTAATTTTTCTTTCTTTCATCTTTTTCCTGTATTTATCTATAGACGATTCCAAAATATAACCAATATTTGAAAGCTTTAAATCGGAAAAGTAGTCTTCTCCTTCTATTTGGGCAACCTCCAAAAGGTCTCCAATTAATTTTATCGCTTTATTGTTTGTCTCGTAAATCTTCCTAACAAAATCTTCTTGTTTTTTGTTTAGGCCGCCAAACTCTCCCTCCAAAAGCATTTTGAGCGACCATTTTATTGCCGAAGTCGGAGTCCATAACTCATGAGTGGCCAAATCAATAAATTCGGCTTTTACCTTACTGACAAGTTCCTTTTCGGTAATATTGTATAGAATTACAAGCGTACCTCTCTTTCCTTCTTCCGAAAATATTGGAATAATTGCAACTTCAAGAATAAGGTTGTCTTCGATTTTTAATTTCTTTTTTCCTCCCTTGTAAATCTCCACCCCGAGAAAAGAGCCTAATTTTTTGATAGCAGGAGATTGGTTCAACTCAAAAATCGCTTTGCCGATAAGTTTCTCTTCTCTAACATTAAAAATATTTTCTATTTGAATGTTAGCAAGAGAAATTTTATTATACTCGTTAAAAATTAAAATTCCTTCTGGAAGATAATCTATAATCTTTATTTCTTTATCGCTAAATCTTCGAATTGTTTCCCGATCAATTTTTTCTTTTTTTTCTTTTTTTCTTCCGAATAAAAACATTATATCGAAATTATGGAGGTATAATTTAAACCAAAATCTTTAATTTAACTTTTTTGTTTTCTTAACTTTTTTATTTCTTTTTTCAGTTCTATCATTTTTAGCTCTCTACCGACCGTTAATCGATGGAATCTTTCAAGGTCGTCTACTCTCTTTTGAAGTTCTTTTGTTCTTTGCTTGACTTTTTCTTCAAGGCTGTCAGCCAATTCCCTCAACTCTTTAGTTCTGGCCTGGACCTTTATTTCAAGAACCGCCTTTGCTTCCTCCAACGCGGATTGAGATTTTCTTAAATTTTCTGTCATTTTATTAAAAGACTCGATAAGCTTTCCTGTTTCATCCTGACGCTTTTCTTTAATTTTTTGACTAAAATCGCCATTGCTTACGGATACCATCGCTTCTATCGTCTTGTGTATAGGAACGACGATAACATGAGAAACGTAAAGAGATAATATAACTACTAAGACGATAGATATTAAAGATATCAACAATAAATCGTCCCTGGTATTGTTTTTTATAGCTGCCATCTCTCGAACATTAGTGGATATAGCTATTGCTCCGGTTATTTTTCCTTGAATGTTTTTTAAAAAATGAAAAGCAAATAAATAGTTTTCTCCTCCAATACTTATCTTTTTAATCAGGTCTCGAGAAAAATTCTCATTGCTAATATCAAGTTCTTCTCCCAAAATGCGATTTTCTTGGCTTTTTCCAAAAGTGCTGGAAATAACTATATTTTTTTCTAAGATGTGAACATCCGCGCCAACTCCTTTCTTTATTTCCTCTGTTATTCGAGAATTATTGTTAAGAAGACTACCTAAAATAGCAGCTCCAATTAATTTATTTTCAAAATAAATAGGAACAGCCGATTTTATCATTAAGCCAGATTCTAAAATATGGCCATTTTTTTTGATACTTGCTTTTGCTAAAAGACCTTCTTTCTCCAATTCCTGCGAAGAAACAATCTCTGTCCCGATGGTTATTTTCCCTTCCGGAGACCTTAAAGCACTTCTTACTAAAGGTTTTCCCGATAAGTCATCTTCAAATAAAGAAAAATTTGTTCCCCTGGCCACTACTACTCCTTTATTATCGACAATAGTAAGAACATCGAGGTCTTTCTGCCTTAGCAGAATGCCGGAAATATAATCAGCAAGTTGTTCTCTCGGGCCTGTTTCCAAGGTTGATTTAACTATGTTTTCATTAGAAATAGACCGAGCCAAGTTTATTAGATTTTTTTCTTTGAGATCATAAAACAAAGAGGCGTTATTTAGTTTGGCCAAGAGTTTTTTAGAGAACTCATCACCTACATATTTATCAAACGAATAAACAGCATAGGTAGTGGCTATTGCCATAGAAATCAAAGAAATAACTACAAAACCAAAAATTAGCTTTGCTTTTATGCTATATAAAAATGATTTTTTCTCGTTCACAAAATTAAAATAACAAGAATTGCTAAGCCGATAACAACTTTTAAGTCGCCCTAATCTTTGATCGATTATTTTTAATAATAATCAATGCTTTTAAAATTAGAATTGTTTTTTAAAGAATATTTTTAATTTTATCAACAATTTCTCCTGGGGTAAAATGAGCTTTAATAAAATAGTCCACTGCTCCCATTCCCAACCCCTTTTCTATGTCTTCCTTATCCCCAAGATTTGATAAAATAATAACTGGAATTTCAGAGATTGAAGAACCTGCTTTCATTTTCGCCAAAACCTCAAACCCTGTCATTTCCGGCAAAACAAGATCTAATAAAACCAAATCAGGCTTCTCCTTCTTAACGGCTTTTAATCCTTTTTCCCCGTCTATCGCTTCAACCACTTCATACCCTTCTTTTAAAAGTTTTTTACTAATGACTTTCCGAAGAAAAACATCGTCCTCAATTACTAAAATTTTTTTCATAAAATACTTAATATTAATTGCTGTTAGGCATAATCGGCATCATATTGATTTATTTTACATTATTGAAGAATAAATACAATTAGGGGATAGAATGCAAACCAAGGTTAATTTTGGGAAGCGGATCCTGACTTCTTTTTCACTTTAAGGCAAGCGAGTAAGGAGCGTTTGAAATTGGTATTTTTCAAATACTTGTTTTATTTTTGCTCTGTTGTATTCTCCCCATCTGCAATTCTTTAAGTTAAAATTAAGAGGCACATCAAAACGTATTTCGGCGAGCATCTTAGAGGTAAAAGCCTGTTTTTTCTGGCTTAGAAGATTCTCTTTCAAAGATTTTTTTAGTTCTTCAATATTTTTGCCCCTTTCCTCTAACTTCTTGTAAAGGTTTTCCAATGTTCCAAATTTTTTAATTAAAAAGATCGCTGTTTTTTCGCCTACCCCAGAAACGCCAGGGATATTGTCAGAAGGGTCGCCTCTTAATGCCTTATAATCCGATAGTTGTCCCGGATTCAATCCATCATACCTTTCTTTTGTTTTTTCTTCATCATAAATAATAGCGTCTTTAACCCCTCTTCTTAAGAAATAAACTTTTGTCTTTTTATTGACTAGCCGAAGCATATCCATGTCCCCAGTAATAATAAAGGTTTCTAAGTTTTTTCTTTTTGGGTCTCGCCGAAAGAGAGAGGAAGCCGGAAGTTCGGTTGCCCCCGAAGCAAGCGTGCCTATAATATCATCTGCTTCAAATCCTTTCTTCTCTATTGTGTAGACATTAAAAATCTTTAAAATCTCTTTTATCTTCGGGATTTGTTCATAGAGTTCGTCTGGCGCTTTCTTCCGTTGTGCCTTATAAAGCTCATACCTCTCTTTTCTGAAAGAGGGGGCAGGAAAATCAAAGGCAGCTACAATAAAATCCGGTTTAAATTCCCGGATAGCCTTAAAGAATACTAATAAAAAACCATAGATAGCGTTTACCATTTCTCCCTTTTTTGTCGTTAATGGCGGAAGAGCATGAAAAGCGCGATGAATGACAGCGTTGCTGTCAATAATGAGAAAACATTTTTGTTTCATTTTTCTAAAAATATATAATAAATTTAAGAGAGTAGAGTACGAACCGAGGTCAATTTAGCGAAACGAATTTTATTCAGACCCAAGGAGTTGAAGAACGTAAGTATATAAAAACCTCCCGTTTCGCTCAAGAGCTTTTTCCCGTTAAAGCAAGTATGGTCCTGGAATAATTAAGAACGATAAAGGAGCGACGATTGACACAGAAGATTGCCCGAGCGCGCTCGCACGCCTTTCTAATTTATTATAATTCTTCTTTTTCTCTTATCTATAAATTCAAATTTCAGCCAGAGAGCGCTCTTCGGAATTATTTTTTTAATTCTGTCCGCCCATTCGATAGCAACAATATTTCGAGGGTTAGAAATAATTTTTTCAAGATTCAAATCAATCAGTTCTCCAATGTTTTGTATTCTATAACAATCAATGTGATAAAAATTATTGAATTGTTTGACCGCTAAATTGTCCAATTGAAATTTTTTCAGAATGACAAAAGTAGGGCTTGTCATCCGTTCTTTTATGCCCAACTCTTTCCCGAAACCCTGCAATAATGTCGTTTTGCCGCCTCCTAACTCGCCCTCCATAGCAACAACAATGGCCTTTTCTTTTAACGGACTTCTTATAATTTTTTTGGCTATTTCCCTGCCTATTTTTTTTGTTTCTTCTGGATTTGTTGTTAAATATTCTTTTCTCATTTAATTAAAGAGGGTTATGAACCAAAGCCAATCCTGAATTCGCCGAAAGATTGACTATTAAGGAAGAATAAGATAGATTGAAGATAAGATTATTGGTTATTGCGCGTTGAATCTAATTATAACATGGCAGAGATAAAAAAAATAACCGGCGAAGTTAAAATCCCCGAGGAAACAGTTAAAGATATCCGCTTAAGCGGCAAAAGTATCTCTGATTTTGGAACAAAAATCAGGTCGTCCTTAGGAGAAAATACGACTAAGGCTTTGGAAATTATTTTGGCAGGAGCAATTAATCTTGATTCCTCGGATATTCATTTAGAACCCGAAGAAGAAAAAATAAAATTAAGAATTAGAATCGACGGAGTTCTCCGAGATGTAACTTTTTTTAGTCCGGAAAAATATCATTCTTTCCTTTCAAGAATAAAGCTTCTCAGCGGACTTAAATTAAATGTAACCAATAGGCCGCAAGACGGTCGCTTTTCTATCTTAATTGGCAACACCTCCATTGAAATAAGAGTATCTTCGCTTCCCTCTGAATACGGGGAGACGGTTGTTCTTAGAATACTAAACCCAAAAAGCTTAATCAACTTAGAAGGACTTGGACTAAGAGAAGATCTTCTTAAAACCGTTAAAAAAGAAATAAAAAAGCCAAACGGAATGATTATTGTCACCGGACCCACCGGATCGGGAAAGACAACAACGCTTTATGCTATTCTGAAAAAAATCAATAGACCGGAAGTTAAAATTATAACTATTGAAGACCCTATCGAATATAAACTGGAAGGAATCTCTCAAACCCAGGTTAATCCTAAGAAAGGATATGATTTTGCTAATGGGCTTAGGGCAATAATGCGCCAGGACCCTGATATAATTTTGGTGGGAGAAATCAGAGACCTGGAAACAGCTAAAATCGCCCTTCAAGCAGCTCTAACCGGACATTTGGTTTTAAGCACTATACATACAAACGACGCCGCAGGAACAATAGCTCGGCTCCAAGCCCTGGGAGCAAAAGCAGTTAACATCGCTCCCGCTATAAATATGGCTATTGCCCAAAGACTAGTAAGAAAAGTCTGTAAAAGATGCGGCAGGCTGGAAACGATTTCAAAAGAAGAACTCAAAAAAATAAAAAAATCCCTAAAAGGTGCTCACCTTAAGGGAATAAAAATTCCGAAAATAACAGAAAAAACAAAAATTCCGAAAATAAAAGGATGTAAATACTGTAATTTCACCGGCTATAAAGGACGCCAAGCAATTTTTGAAAGTTTTTTAGTAGACGACGAAATAGAAAATTTCATCTTAAAATCCTCTTCAATCTCTTCTTTAAGAAAATTAGCCGAAAAAAAAGGAATGATCTCAATGCGCCAAGATGGATTCCTAAAGGTCATTAAGGGAATTACTACTATGGAAGAGATAGAAAGAGTAACTCCAGAAGAATGATTACGCATTTTACGCGCCATGGACGTAAAATAAAAGAAGTTCTAGGGCTGGGGGCTAAATAAAACTAACTATACTGTTAAGTTTAGAATTGACGCGAGGTATAGCCTCGTCCACTAAAAGCGAACCAAGCCACCCATCAACAGAAAATTCCAAACCCCCAGCCCTAGAACTCTTTTATAACAAATTATACATCATTCTTGTTTTAATTTGAACATTCTGGTGTCTGTGTCAAGGAACGACTATCTATTAGTTCCATTATTTTAATACTTTATGAAAAATTTGTCAAGCCCTTCGCCTTCAGACAATGACCGAAGAGAAAATTTACAAAAAGAAACAGCTACCGTTACGCCCGAATTAAGTAAAGAAGATAGAGACCTTGATTTAACCCTAAGGCCGAAGAAATGGGATGATTACGTTGGACAAGAAAAAATCAAAAAAAATATCCAGATAATCATTAAAGCGGCGAAGAAAAGGGGCGAACCAATCGAACACCTTCTTTTTTATGGAAGCCCGGGGCTAGGGAAAACAACATTGTCTTATCTTGTTGCAAGGGAGATAGGAACAAACATTAAAACAATCACTGGACCCTCGATTGAAAACGTTGGCGACTTAGCTGCCATCTTAACTAATCTCTCAGAAGGAGACATTTTATTTTGCGATGAAATTCATAGACTAAATAAATTGATTGAAGAATTTTTGTATCCCGCCTTAGAAGATTTTAAACTAAATTTAATTTTAGGGAAAGGGCCAATGGCAAGGACGATGGAATTAAAAATCCCTCGTTTTACTCTTATTGGGGCAACAACTCGATTAGCACTGCTATCATCTCCTCTAAGAAACCGTTTTGGAGCTATATTTCAGCTTCATTTTTACAAAAATGAAGATATCGAAAAAATTATAAAAAAATCAAGCAAGCTATTAAATATAAAGGCGGAAGAAGAGGCAATTAAACTTATCGCCAAATCTTCCCGCTTTACTCCGCGAGTAGCCAATCGCCTCCTAAAAAGAATAAGAGATTTCGCCCAGGTAAAAGGAAATGGCATAATCACTAAAAAAATTGCCGAGCAATCATTGAAATTTTTAGAAGTAGACCAGCTCGGGCTTGAGACAGAGGATAGAAAGATTTTAAAAACGATCATTGAAAAATTTAAAGGCGGTCCTGTCGGACTCCAAGCCCTTTCTGCCGCTGCTCAGGAAGAAATAGACGCTGTCTTAGACATTTATGAGCCCTATCTGATGCAACTTGGATTTATCGAAAGAACTCCACGAGGCAGAATCGCGACTAAAGCAGCCTACAGGCACTTAGGGATAAAGGTTTCTAAGGCAGACCATCAAAAACGCTTAATCTAATAAATTCAATGTAATTTATGAGGCAAGACTTAAAGTGTTTCTGTTCTTTTCTATCCTTATTGTTATTTTTGCCCCTTGTCGCCCAGGGGGCTTTTTTCCCTTTAGTTATCAATGAAATCGCCTGGATGGGAACAAAGGATTCGGCAAATAACGAATGGGTTGAAATTTATAACAAAAGCGATAAGAAGATAATCGTTGACGGTTTAATTCTCAAGTCTGTCAAAAAATCCCCAAAAATTACTCTTTCGGGTAAAATAGAGGGTAAGGGTTTTTATCTTTTAGAGAGAAGCGACGAGGAAACGGTTCCAAATATTAAAGCAGATCTTATTTATAAAGGAGCCCTAAGTAATGAAGGAGAGAAATTAACGCTTTCTGACTCTTCCGGAAATTTAATTGATGAAATTAATTGCTCTTCCGGATGGTTCGCCGGCAACAATAAAACTAAACAGACAATGGAAAGAATAAGTCCTTTTTCGTCTGGCGATAATGCCGAAAACTGGAAAACTAGCCAGGAATCAGGCGGAACGCCAAAAGCAATAAACAGCCAACAAAAGGAAGGAGTTAAAAACGACAAAAAGAGCAAGGCTAGCTCTCAAGGGAATGCCATTTATTCGGACAAAATCATTTTCAGCGAAATACTTCCGTCTCCTAAGGGACCTGACGCAGAAAATGAATGGATTAAAATCGGGAATAAGAACAATTTTCAAGTTGATCTTTCTGGGTGGAAAATAAAAGATAAAAAAGGAAAGATTTCTGTCTATGTTTTTCCGGTCGGCAAAAAAATTCCTTCTTTGGGCTATTTAACACTTAAAAGATCCGTAACAAATATCGTTTTAAATAATAGCGGAGACGGTTTAGAGATTATCAACCCAGATGGAAAAATTGTCGATTCTGTGGATTTTAACAAGGCGCCACTTAATCAATCATACGCCAGGACAAGCAAAGGTTGGAGCTGGAATTCTAGATTAACGCCCGCGGTAAAAAACGAAAAACAAAAGAGAGAAAAAACAAAAGACGGCCCTCCGATAGCTAGTAAAAAAGCGGTAAATTACATATCTAAAAAGGGTACAGCTATCGTTGGAGAAAAAATTCCAAAAACCCCTTCCTCTTTTTTCGACCTATTAGCTTCTTTGATAATTGCCGTTTCATCTGCAACAATAATTTTTTTTCTTAGAAAAGCGCTATTTTCAAAATAAAAATTATAACAAAGCAGGATAAAAAAACAGGGGACGGCCCTCTTTGGTATTGATTTTAATTCGTATTCTATTCACTAATCTCAAATTATGCAGAAGAGACCATTGCGCATTAGATTTAATATTGTTTTAAAGCGCTAAAAAGGATAGAATAAAAGAAAAACTACCAATTATTCGCTATCAACAACTAAGCATCAACTTAACCATGAGCGGACACAGTCATTTTCGTTCCATAAAACATAAAAAAGAATCAGAGGACAAAAAAAAAGGCAAAGTTTTCTCTAAAATCGGCCGCCTTATTGCCATTGCCGCCAAAGAGGGAGGAGGAGACTATAAGAGCAATCCAAAATTAAGACTTGCGATTGAGCAGGCAAAATCTTTTAATATGCCCAAAGACAACATTGAAAGGGCAATAAAAAAAGGAACGGGCGAACTGGCAGGAGAGAAGTTAGAGGAAATTGTTCTCGAGGCATTTGGCCCTGGAGGCGTCGCTATCATTGTTGAAGGAATTACAAACAACAAGAACAGGACACTAAACGAAATCAAACAAATTTTGAATCAAAACAAAGGAAAATTAGCGAACGAAGGGTCGGTAAAATGGCTTTTTGAAAAAAAAGGAATAATATTGGTAAATTCCAAAAACCAAACGTCGAATATCAAAAAAGAAGATTTGGAATTAATAGCGATTGAGGCAGGAGCAGATGACATTTGCTGGCAAGAAGATATTCTCAATGTTTATACTAAGCCGGAAGAGTTAGAAAAAGTAAAAAATAATTTAGAAGAAAAAGGGCTGAAAACAGAATCGTCTTCTCTTGACTGGAAAGCCAAAGAGGAAATCGTCTTTAGCGAACAAGAGAAAGAATCGTCTCAAAAACTTTTTGAAGCACTAGATGAAAACGATGACATACAGGACATATATTCAAATATTAAAGATTAGATTTTAAATTTCTATTATTTATGACAATCCTTGGCATAGACCCCGGAACAGCGACAACCGGTTTCGGTGTTATTGAATTCCCGAAAAATAAAGACAAAAAAATGAAGGCAGTTGATTATGGGTGTATCATAACAGACAAAAACTTGTCTCCGGGGGAAAGGTTAAAAATAATAAACAACGAACTCAATAAATTGATAAAAAAACATCAGCCAAAGGCCATTGCCGTTGAAAAATTATTTTTTTTTAAAAACCTAAAAACAGTTATGCCGGTAAGCCAGGCGAAAGGAGTTATACTGCTTACTGCCGCAAAAAAGAAAATCCCCACATACGAATTTACGCCTCTCCAGGTTAAAATGGCTGTTGTCGGCTATGGAAGAGCAGAAAAAAAACAAGTTCAAGAAATGATTAAAACGTCGTTTGGATTAGAAGAGAAGCCGAAAGACAAAAACAAAAGAAAAGATGATGCTACTGATGCCTTGGGAATAGCTCTCTGCTATGCTCTTCAGGTAAGAAGCCAATTTTTTTCCCAAGAAAAAAAATACGGGTTATAAAAAAAGGATTAGTTGCTCAATCTAATCCTCTGTAAAAATCTATCGAATTTTTTTCTTACCGCGTTAATTCTTAAAGGAACATTTACGGTTTAGACAACTTAACAAACTTTCTCCGGCCTACCTGGACTATCTTTCCTTTTTTGACTTCGATAGTTGCCTTCCAATCGTTTTCTGTCTTGCCGTCTATTTTAACTCCTTTTTGTTCTATCAATCTTCTCGCTTCTCCTTTTGAAGAGGCGAGTTTTGCTTTTACTAATAAGTCCAAAAGCAAAATTTCTTTTTCTTTAATTTTAAATAGAGTAATTTTTGAAGGTGTTTTTTTTTCTTTAAAAACTCTTTTAAATTCCGCTGCTGCTTTCCGAGCAGAAGCATCGCCGTAATAAACTTTAACAATTTTTTTAGCTAATTCCGACTTTAAATCTTTAGGATTTTTCTTGCTCTTTTTAAGCTTCTTAATTTCCGACAAGGAGGCACTTGTAAGAAGTTCAAAATAATTGAAAATAAGATTATCTGGAATAGACATAATTTTCCCATACATCTCATTGGCCGAGTCATCTATCCAGACGCAGTTTCCAGACGTTTTACTCATTTGTTTTCCGTCAATTCCGGCAATCATTGAAAGAGTTAAAACAAACTTTTCTTTATTTTTCATTTTTCTCTCAAGTTCTCTGCCAATAAGCATATTAAAAACCTGATCGGTACCCCCTATTTCTAGGTCAACCCCTAGGTGAACAGAATCATATCCTTGGAGAAGTGGGTATAAAACCTCATGCATCCAAACCGTATTGCCATTTTTAATTCTTCTGCGAAAACTGTCCCTTTGAAAAAGCTTCACTGCTGAAATATTAGAGGCGATGTCGATAATATCCTCTAATTTAAGCTTTAAGAGCCAATCTCCGTTATATTTAATCTTTACTTTTGAAAAATCTAAAATTTTTTTCGCCTGCTTTTTCCATGTTTGAATATTTCTTTGAATTTCTTTTTTAGAAATTTTTTTTCTTGTTTCTTCTCTTAGAGAAGGGTCTCCAGCAAAAACTGTTCCCGTCCCAACCACTAAAAATGTTTCGCACCCTAAATCTGCGAACTCTTGGAGCTTCCTCAGTCCAATAGTATGGCCAAGATGAAGTTTAGGGGCCGTAGGATCAATCCCGAAATAAACTCGTATTTTTCTTTCTTTCATTAATTCTTTTAATTTATTCTTATCTGGTAAAATCTGCTCTACTCCGCTCGTCAGAGTCTCTTCTATTGCTTCTTGTCTCCCGCTTGTCTGCCGAAAAAAACGGGGGTTTTTTTGTTGTCCGTCCTTTATCTTCATACGTTTTTATCGTAGAATAAGAATATGAAATTGTAAAGAAAGATATGGTAAAAAGAATATATGCAAGAAAAACATATAAGGAAGGGAAGGACAAAAAAAAAGAGAAAATTTACCG
Source organism: uncultured Candidatus Saccharibacteria bacterium (assembly GCA_964483075.1). Classification (GTDB taxonomy): domain Bacteria; phylum Patescibacteriota; class Minisyncoccia; order Minisyncoccales; family GWA2-38-27; genus CAYLWZ01. The sequence continues at coordinate 20,229 of CAYZZO010000001.1, forward strand.
AGTATTTATTTTTTTAAGTGCTCTCTTCTTTTCTTTTATAGCTTTTTTGCTACTTATGTTTCTTTACTTCGCAAAAGACCTCCCACGACCCGAAGATTTTAACGAGAGAGAGCCAATTCAGTCAACCAAAATATACGACAGAACGGGAGAAATTCTGCTTTATGAGTTATACGGTGAAGAGAAAAGAGACATTGTATCGTTAGACAAGGTTTCCAAACGCTTAAAAGAGGCCGTAATCGCCACAGAAGACGCTAATTTTTATAAACATCACGGCATAGATATAGACGGAATCTTCCGTGCCGTTAAGCTTGACCTAAAATCAAAGAGCTTTACTTACGGCGGTTCTACTATCTCCCAGCAACTTATTCGTTCTACGTTTTTGACAAACAAAAAAACTATAAAAAGAAAAATAAGAGAAATTATTTTAACATTAGAGCTGGAAAGACGCTATTCAAAAAAGCAAATTTTAGGATGGTATTTAAATCAAATTCCATTCGGGCCTAATATTTATGGCGTCGAGTCCGCTTCTAAAACATATTTCAACAAGTCGGCTCAGTCGCTTTCTTTAGCTGAAGCGGCAACATTAACCGCTCTAATAAAAGCGCCAAGTTATTATTCAAGCAACGGAAATGAAGACAAATTGATAGGGAGAAGAAACTACGTCCTTGATCGAATGGAAGAAGAGCACTATATAAGCAAAGAAGAGGCAGAAAAGGCAAAAAAAGAAGAATTAAATTTTAATAGAGGCCCGCAGGCAATTAAAGCTCCTCATTTTGTCCTCTATATTGAAAATTATCTCTTTAAAAAATACGGAAAGAACTTTTTGGAACAAGGAGGATTTAAGATTTATACTTCCTTAAATTGGAACTTTCAGGAAGAGGCGGAAAAAATCGTAAAAGAAGGAGCGGAAAGAAATAAAATGTATAATGCCTACAATGCCGCTTTAGTCGCAATTAACCCAAAAACTGGTGAAATTTTAGCTATGGTTGGATCGAAGGATTGGTATGCAAAGAAGAAAGAAGGGTGCGACAAGAAAACGGGAAGGTGCAAGTTTGATCCGAAAGTTAATGTCGCCACGTATAGAATAGGAAGGCAACCCGGTTCTGCCTTTAAGCCCTTTGTTTACGCTACCGCTTTTCAAAATGGATACACGGATAAAACTATCGTTGTTGACGAAAAAACAGATTTTGGGGTCTGGGGAGGAAAACATTATATTCCCGAGAACTATGATGGCAAGTTTAGAGGAGCAGTAACTTTAAGGCAAGCCCTAGCTCAATCGCTAAATATTCCTTCAATTAAGGTTCTAATTAATTTAGCCGGCATAGCGAAAAGTATTGAAAACGCCAGAAAATTCGGAATCACCACTCTCAATAAACCCGATTCCTTTTACGGCCCTTCAATTGTTTTAGGAGGAGGAGAGGTTAAATTACTTGATATGGTCTCCGCTTACGGAGTTTTTCCCACCGAAGGGCTTAAAATTAATCCTGTCTCCATTTTAAAAATCGAAGATTCTAAAGGAAACATAATTGAAAAGTCTAGGGTAAACCCTAAAAGGGTGTTGGATAAAAAATCGGCGCGATTAATCAATAGTATACTTTCGGATAACAAAGCGCGAGCGCCAATGTTCGGATTCAACTCGACGCTTTATTTTAAAAACTACAAAGTAGCGGCCAAGACAGGAACGACTAATAATTTTCGCGACGCTTGGACTATTGGCTATACACCCTCGTTGGTAGTTGGGGTCTGGGCAGGAAACAATAATAACGAACCTATGTCTAAATATCCGGCAATAACTATAGCGGGACATATCTGGAGAAGGTTTCTCTTAAAAGTTCTTCCGAAAATCCCGAAAGAAAGTTTTATTTCTCCAGAAGAATCAAAAGAAAAATAAAGAAAAATAAAGAGCCAATCCGGTTTACCGCCCCAGAACAGTTTTTATTCTTGTTTTGGCTATGATATAATAAATTAAATTATTACATTGTTGTATTGTTAACCTTCTAATAACATAACAATAAGCAAGCAAGGCAAGCGATAAACAATATAACGACGTGCTTTATGCCTAAATATTCAAAAGAAGAGCTTTGGGGCTTGTACGATGGACTCCCCACAGAACTAAAACATGCTGTGTTTTCAGAAGAGATAGCAAACAATCTTTATAATATATACAAAGAAAGCGCCATAGAAGACGAAGGCAAGATGTCGCAAATCTCTGAAAATGTCGGATATGTTTTTCTCGGGTTGATTCCTCCGGAAAAATTTAAAAAAATACTAGAAAGGGAAGTTGGTCTTAAAAAAAACACCAGAGAAAAAATATATCAAAAAATAAATGATTCCATATTTTTCCCACTCAAAAAATGGTTGGATAGTCTCTATGGTATAAAAATAAAAATAGAAGAGAAGCCAAAAATCTCTCAACCTAAAAAACCAACAGAGAAAAAATCAACAAAAAAAGATGTTTACAGGGAACCTCTTAGATAAATCTACCAAAGACCATAACCTAAACACCGACCCAATGTTTAGGTCATGGCGTTTAGTGTTGATAAATCTATGCAATTTACTATCCCCCAATTTATTGAAAAGGAACCAAAAATAATCGGACCATTCACTTTTAAGCAGTTCATTTTCATTGGCATTGCTGTCGCCATATGTATTTTTCTTTATTTTACAGTTCCTATGTTTGTGTTTGTTGTTTCGGCAATAATATTACTAGGAGGTGGATTCTCCCTAGCACTTTTAAAGGTAGAGAGAACCCCTTTGCCGACCATCATAAAAAATTCATTTCTTTTCCTCTTTAAGCCGAAACTTTATCTATGGAAAAAGAGAAATTTTACTCCAAGGGTCCTAAAAAGAGAGAGATTTCTAACCAGCCAGAAGAAAGAAGAAGAAAAAAAAGAAAAAGAGAATCCTCTTTTGAGTTTCGGGAAGGGCGGAAGATTAAAAAAATTATTTACTAATCTAGAAGTAAAAAAATAATAAAATAGTCAATTTATGGCAGGAGAATCAACTCAAAATTTTTTAGAATTCGACCAAATTAGAAACGGCGTTATCATTCTTAAAAACAAAGGTTTAAGGATGATTCTGATGGTTTCTTCATTAAATTTTGCCTTAAAATCGGTTGAAGAACAGGACGCTATTTTATACCAATTTCAAAATTTTTTAAATTCTTTGGATTTCTCTTGTCAGATTATTGTTCAATCGAGGCGACTTAATATTACTGGATACATAGACAAATTAAAGACTATTGGGAAAAAAGAAACAAACGAACTACTTAAAGTACAAATCGAAGAATATATAAAATTCATAAATAAAATTGTCGGAGGAGGCTCAATTATGCAGAAAACTTTTTATGTGGTAGTTCCCTTTTCTATTTCCGAAATAAAAACAACTCGAGAAGGAGGACCATCCATAAATATCCCCACCTTCTCTGAAGAAATGTTTCAAAGAGCAAAGGTTCAACTTCTCCAACGAGTAGAGTTTACTTCCTTGGGTTTAAGGTCTTGCGGCCTCAGAGCTATTCCTTTAAACACGACAGAAATTATCGAGCTCTTTTGGGGGCTACACCACCAAAAAGAGGCAGAACGCGGCTATTATCCCGAATTTCCCCCAGAGTTAACGAGATAAACATGGCCCCCAACCCATCTATCTACGCAATTAGATAGACATTAATGATTTAAAAATATGAAATTTCCTTCATTTAATTTCTTAAAAAGAGGTGAGAAAATCCCGGAAGTCCACAGGGAAGAACCTTTAAGGGTTGCAGATATCATTGCTCCTTCTTTTGTTCAGGTTGAACAGAACTATATTAAAGTCGGGGAACGGATTGCAAAAAGTTATTTTATTTTTTCCTACCCGAGATATTTAAGCAGCGGCTGGCTTTCTCCAATAATCAATATAAATATCCCGATGGATATTTCTTTTCACTTACACCCGGTTTCTAGTGAGAAAATTTTAAAAAAACTAAGAAGAAAGACCACCGAAGTCCAAGCGGAGATAGAAGAAAGAGAGGAAAAAGGATTAATCAGGGACCCAACGTTAGAAGTCGCTTTTCAAGACCTGGAAACATTGAGAGATAAGCTCCAAACAGCTCAGGAAAGAATGTTTCATCTTAGTCTTTATATCACTATATATGGAAATACAGAAAAAGAATTGAACAGCGTTGAGGTCAATCTTCGTTCGATTTTAGAGTCCCGTTTAATTTATGTTAAACCGGCTATTTACCAGCAAAAAGAAGGGTTTATTTGTACTTCTCCTTACGGACTTGATGTCTTGGCAGATTCAACCCTGATGGACACCTCTCCCCTCTCAAGCACCTTCCCCTTTGTCTCATTTGATTTAAGCTCAAACGAAGGAATACTTTACGGAATCAATAAACACAATGAATCGCTTGTTTTGTTCGACCGTTTTAGCCTACCCAATGCCAATTCGGTAATATTCGGAACGTCCGGTGGAGGAAAAAGTTATAGCGTTAAATTAGAAGTGCTAAGATACTTAATGCTTGGCGTAGATGGAATAATCATAGACCCTGAAAATGAATATAAGTTCTTGGCAGAGGCTGTCGGCGGCTCTTTTTTTAATATTTCACTCGCCTCACCTAATCATATTAATCCTTTTGACTTACCAGCACCAAGAGAAGATGAAAAGCCAGAGGATGTTTTGAGGTCTAACATCATCAATCTTGTCGGACTAATGAGGGTTATTCTCGACGGACTTAGCGCCGAAGAAGACGGTATTATCGATAGGGCAATTACAGAAACTTATGCCGCAAAGGACATCACTATAAACAGCGATCCAAAGCTTTGGGGGAAGGAACTTCCTTTCCCGAGAATGTCAGACCTTGAAGATGTGCTTCTTGGAATGGAAGGAACGGAATCTTTAGTCAGGAGGATACAAAGATTCACGAAGGGAGTTTACTCAAGTTTTTTCAACCAGCCGACAAACATCGATATTAACAAAAATCTGGTTGTCTTTGGTGTCCGTGACATGGAAGACGAGCTCCGGCCAATGGCTCTCTTCATGATTCTACGTTATATATGGAATGTAGTTACCTCAAAATTAAAAAAACGACTGTTAATCGTAGACGAAGCTTGGTGGCTAATGCAGAATGAAGATGGAGCCTCTTTTCTCTTCGGAACAGTGAAAAGAGCAAGGAAATACTGGCTCGGAGTAACCACTATCACTCAGGATGTCGGCGATTTTATGAAATCAGAATATGGAAAACCAATAATTACTAATTCCTCGTTGGCCGTTTTATTAAAACAGAGTGCCGCCACGATAGAAACGGTTAAAAAGACCTTTAATCTGACCGATGAAGAAAAGGTGATTTTACTAGAGACCCCAACGGGAGAAGGAATATTTTTTGCTGGGACAAAGCATGTTCTAATTAGGGTTGTTGCGTCTAACGCCGAAAATCAGATAATAACCTCTTCACCAGAAGAGATTATGAAAATAAAAGAAGCCAAAAGAAGAGAAGATACAAACTATTAAATAGCTAAACCCAATACGTGATAAGATGTCAGGAGAAAACAAAGTAAACGTTAAAGAAAAAAAGAAAAGCGGTTGGTTTCAAAAGATTCCCTCTGAGATTTTACTCTCTCCCGGAGGAGTGTTTTTAGTTATTTTCGCCCTTATAATGGAAATTATTGACATTATTCCCGTTCCCTTTGTTGACCAGCTATGGGAGATACCTATGGAAATTATTTTTATGATATTGTTGGTTGCAATAGCCAAAGTTCCCCTTAAAAGCCTTATAATTCCTTTCCTTATTGAGCGCATCCCGATTGTAAGCGATATTGTCCCTTCATGGTTAATCCGAATGTTTATTTAATTATTGATTAAATCGTTGCCCAAAATAAAAAAGAGCTTAAAGAATATTAAACCTATCACATGGTATTCTCTAAGCTCTTTTTTGTTCTTTCTTAACCTTCGATTAAACTGACCGTATTGCTAAGATTTTGGTTTAATGACTACTTTCCTTTCTGGTTCTTGTCCAACACTCTCAGTATCGACATCCGGCCGGCCAGCTAACTCTAAATGGATAATTCTTCTCTCGTAGGACAACATTGGCTCTAAAAATTTTTCCTTTTTTGTTATGGCAACTTCGTCCGCCAATTCGCGAGCTATTTCTTTTAGCCGCTCCGCTTTTTTCTCTTTATACCCATCAACGTCCATATCAAGAAAAAAACTATCTAAAAATTTTTTTCTTAGTATGGCTTTCAAAAGATGTTGAGTATCATTAAGCGTGTGGCCATTTTTACCGATTAAAACTTTCGGCTCTTCACTTTTCACTTTTAAAGAAATAGTTTCTTCTTTGACGAACAGGTCTTTTATCTCAACCAAAAAACCCATTTTCTCAAAGAATTCTTCAGCTGTTTTTTTTATTTCTTCTTTTTTTTCTTCTAAAGCCATAATAATAATTTTGGGACCAAATAAGTTTTTTTTCGGAAATTTTGTTTGGCTAAACCGCCTGTTCAGATTTTTTTTCTGATTTGAAAATAAGATACTGCTGTCCAATAGTAAAAAGAGTAACTGTCACCCAATAAAGACCAATAGCTGAAGGTAGGCCGAAGAGAATTATTACCGTAAAGACAGGCATAAAGTATTGCATCTGTTTCTGCATCTTTGCCGAAAAATCAGAATCTTTCTTAGTTCTCCCGTTTGTTTTTGGAGAAATCATTTTTGTTTGAAAAAATTGAAAAATTCCCGCTAAAAATGCCAAGACAAGGTTCGGCTTAGCAAGGTCTATGATACCTAAAAAAAAGGTGTTAATCAAGCCCGGATCGGGAATAAAGCTATAAAGAAGAGCAGTCTGTCCTGGCTGAAACTCATTCCAAAAAACCCTGTAAAGGGCAAATAATATCGGCAGTTGAATAAGTAATGGCAAACACCCAGAGAAAGGATTTATTTTTTTCTCTTTGTAGAGAGCCATCATCGCCTTTGTCTGTTCCTCTTTATTGCCTTTGTGTTTTACCTGTATTTCTTTTATTTTTGGTTGTAGTTCGGAAAGCGCTTTTTGCGATTTAACCCCCTGAGAGCCAAATGGGTATAAGACAAGCTTGATTAAAACCGTTAAAACTATTATTGCTACCCCGAAGTCATGTCCAGGAAAATACTCGTAAATTAAAATCAAGCCGTTTAAAAGCGGCTGATATAGAATTACATTAAAAGCAGTAATTAGAAAAGACATGGGTTAAATTAAAGTCGAAAGTTAAAATTAAACCGATTTTGAAATCCAAAATCTAAAATCCTTAATTTAAACATTTGCCATTTAGGCATTTAGTTATTTATTATTTGAGCTTTGAGTTTTTACTACGGCATATCAACTCCTCCTGGATTCCAAGGATTGCACCTCAAAACTCTTTTGAATCCTTTCCATAAACCCTTTAAAACTCCGTATTTTTTAACAGACAGATAAGAATATTGGGAACAACTTGGATAAAAACGGCAATGACTTCCTATATTCGGAGATATGAATTTTTGATAGACCTTAATGCTTTTTAGAATAAATATTTTAAGCAAATTCATAAAGTTAACCCCGCTTTCCGAACAAGCGTCATTAGGAATTCATCGATGTCCCGAGGATTATCTTCAATGCCCGGCAGGGCTATTATAACCACATCAAACCCTTTTTTAATCCCAGAAAGATTATTTTTAATCGCTTCTCTCATTTTTCTTTTTATTTTATTCCTAACAACTGCTTTTTTTGAAATCTTCTTGCTTACTATAAAACCAAAACGACTTTCGGGAAAGACGTTTTTTTTTGTTCTTAAGTACGCCCTGAAAGGAGTAAACTCATATTTTTTTCCTTTTTTAAAAACAACGCCAAAGTCTTTTTTTTTAGTTAATCTGTTGGGTCCGGCAAGCATAATTAAACCGTAAGTTTTCTTTTTCCTTTTTTTCTCCTTTCTGATAATATTTTTCTGCCCTGTTTAGTTTTTTGCCTGGCCATAAATCCGTGAACTTTTTTCCTCTTCTTTTTTTTGGGATTATAGGTAATAGACATATTTTTTTTAAAAATTATCCTTGATTCTTGATTTATAGTGTAGTATTAAATTAAATATAAGTCAATTTTAGTAAATTAAGAACTTAGAGGACTGATATTATTATCTTTCTATTTAGTTTATTTTTAGCTTGGCTTTATAGAATAATTAACATAATATCCACAAATTATTAACAATTTTATCCCCTTTCCTCTGTCTTTTTTACTTTTCCTTCATGGTTTTGACAGATATTACATATGATATAATTAAACTATGACAAACGAAGAGCTTTGGCAATCAGTCCTTGCCCGAATCCAACTAAATATATCTCAGGCAAATTTTGCAACATGGTTTAAGAATACGAAAATCGATTCTCAAAAAAAAGGGAAAGCGATTGTTTCTGTTCCAAATTCTTTTGTTAAGGAATGGTTAGAAAACAAATACAATAAAGACATCCTGAAAATAGTTTATGAAATTAATACTGATATTAAAAAAATTGAATACGTTGTTAGGGAACAGAAAAATGAAACCCTAAAAAAAGTTCCAGACGTTCTACCTCAAACAAAAATAAACCAGCTCGATTTTCCCCAACTTAAGATTGATGGGAAAAGCAATCTCAATCCCCGCTATACTTTCGATTCATTTATCGTTGGCCCTTTTAATGAATTGCCGCACGCCGCCGCCATTGCCGTAGCAAAAAACCCTGGCTTTATTTATAATCCGTTGTTTATTTATGGTGGAACAGGGCTTGGTAAAACTCATATTTTACAAGCCGTTGGGAATGAAGTAATGAAGAATTTTAAAAAAAAGAAAATACAATATATTCCTTCTGAAAAATTTACCTCTGAGGTGGTTTCTGCTATTAGAAACCATCAAATGGAAATATTTAAAGAAAAATATAGGAAAGTCGATGTTTTGATTATTGACGATATTCAATTCTTAGCCGGAAAAGAAAAAACCCAAGAAGAATTCTTTCATGTTTTTAACGTTTTATACGAAAACAATAAACAAATTGTTTTATCTTCGGATAGGCCGCCACGAGCTATCCAATCATTGGCAGAGAGATTAAAATCAAGGTTTGAAGGCGGAATGATAGCAGACATAAGCTCTCCAGACTTAGAAACGAAAATTGCTATTTTAAAAACAAAAGCTCAAGAAAAAAAAGTAGATTTCTCAAGCGATATTTATGAATATATCGCCTCCATTATTAAAAAAAATATTAGAGAATTAGAAGGAGCGCTAAACCATTTAATTGTTTATCAAAAACTTAATGGTAAAAAACCTGACATTGAGACAGTAAAAAATATTTTTAAAGATTTATTTTCTGCGCCACGCTCTATAGTAACTCCGAAAATGATTATCCAAGAAGTGGCTAATTTTTATGAGATAAAAGAAAAAGACATTCTATCTGTTTCAAGAAAAAAAGAATTTGTCGAGCCACGTCAAATAGCAATGTATTTATTAAGAGAAGAATTAAACAGTTCTTTTCCCTCTATTGGAAGAAAGTTTAACGGAAGAGATCATACAACCGCTATCCACTCTTATAAAAAAATTTCAGGAGAGATAATAAAAAATAAAAAACTAGAAGAAGAGATTGGTATAATTAAAGAGAAAATCTTAAATGGGTGAATAAGTTGTTATTAACTTTGTTAATTAATTGTTTCTAAAAAGGTTAAAATATTTGGAAAAATACAGGTATTGAGATATTAACCGATTATTACGTTTTTAAGAACACAATAATTAACAATTTTTGAAAGATAGTGTTGTGTATAAAAAATATTTAT
>CAYZZO010000002.1:0-29640 GCA_964483075.1 uncultured Candidatus Saccharibacteria bacterium
CAGATAATGCGGGAAAGCAAAGGGAAAGCAAATCCGGAAAAAATCTCTAAAATTTTAAAGAAACTCCTTGACAAGAATATAATAAAGTAGTATAATAATAATAGAAAAATTAAGGAGGTAAGAAAATGGTTGCTCACATTCATTTCGAGAAAAGAAACGGAGATTGGGGATTTATAGTAAGGGAAAGATGGTCACTTTTTTTATCCTTCCTCAAAACGGGTGGTATAAACGCAATAGATGCTAATACCATCTCTTCCGTGGAAGAGAAAATTCTTCACAAGGAAGGATTTTCATTAATCCCTGAGGCGGTCCAGATTGGTCATCAAAAAGTTAAAATTCTTAAGCTCGAAAGAGCTTAAGAATAAAAGGGGAGAGAACCTTTGTGGTTTCTCCCCTTATTTATTTATAAAATTTTTTAACTAATTTTTCTGCTTCTCGATAATTATTAATCCAGTGGATTTGTTTGTCTTTTTTAAACCAAGTCATTTGTCGTCTTGAGTATTGCAATGTATGCAAAGCAATTTTTTCTTTAACTTTGTTTTTTGTTTCTTTTTTTTCCAAGTATCCTTTCCATTCATGATATCCAATAGAGTCAAGAGCTGGGACCCATCCGTATTTTTCCACCAATTTTTTTACCTCCTTTTCTAATCCTATTTTGAATATTTTTTCCACCCTTTTTTTTATTTTTGCTTTTAGCGATTCTTTGTCTAATTTAATTCCTATTTGGAGAGAATCAAAAATTGGTTCTCCCTTTTTTCTTTGCTTCCAAAAAGATTTTTTAGTGGTTTGAGATACCTCAATTGCCCTAATAAGTCGCCTTTTGTTTTGTTTGTCAATATGTTCTGCTCCTTCGGGGTCTAACTTTTTATAAAGTTCAAACAATTCATTCTTTGGTTTCTTCTCTAAATTTTTTCTTAATTTCCAGTTGGGTCTTACTGGAGGGATGGTAGGGTTATCAATTATAGCTTGTATGTAAAGTCCGGTTCCGCCGACTAAAATAGGAATTTTATTTTTTTCTTGTATTTTTTTAATTGCCCCTAACGCAAGTTTTTTATATTGGGCGACAGTAAATTTTCTTTTTGGAGATGCCACATCTAAAAGATAATGGGGAACACCTTCCGTTTCTTTTTTTGTTATTTTCCCGCTTCCAATATCCATTCCTTTGTAAACTTGTCGAGAATCGGCCGAGATAATTTCACCATTGCATATTTTAGCTAGTTTAATAGAAAGCTTTGTTTTCCCAGAAGCTGTTGGGCCTAAAATAACAATTAATTTTGGTTTAATTTTTGGTTTCATAAAAAATGCAACAATATAACAATTATTCTAGTTTTCCCTTTAACCCCCAGGGGAGGGCGTTTACAATTTTTACTTTAACAAGTTTTCCGATTAAATTTTTTTTACCTTTGAATTTTACGGTTTTATAATGTAATGATTTTCCGGTTAAAAATCCATTTTTATATTTATTAGGCAAAACATTTATTCTTCTACCGATATACTTTTCATTGTTTTCTAAAGCGGTTTTTTCTAAAAGGGTATTGATAATTTTTTCTCTTCGATTTTTTTCTTTTTGAGAAACATTATCTTTTAATCTGGCAGCGATTGTCCCTGGTCGTGGAGAATATTTGGCAATGTAAGCCATATCAAATTTTATTTTTTTCATTAGTTTTACCGTGTTTTCGAATTGTTTTTTCGTTTCACCGGGAAATCCTACAATTATATCAGTGGACAAAGAAATATTAGGAATTTCTTTCCTAATATTTTTGACTAAATTTTTATATTTCTCGACAGTATAGCGCCGGTTCATTTTTTTTAAAATTTTGTCATCGCCTGATTGAAGGGGAAGGTTCAAATAAGGGGTTATTTTTTTACATTTTTTCATTGTTTTAATCAACTCATTTGAAAAATCAGCCGGATTGGGACTGGTAAAGCGAATCCAAAAATTACCCTTAATGTCGTTTATTATTTTTAATAATTTTGCAAAATTTATTTCCTTTGGACTTTGATTCTCAGACTTAATGTTACTTTTGTAGTCATTAACATTTTGCCCTAAAAGCCAAATCTCTTTAAATCCTTTTTGAATAGCGACCTTAACCTCTTTTAAAATCTTTTTGTAATCACGGCAAATTAAATGTCCTCTTGTAAATGGTACGGCGCAATAAGTGCAAGCATTGTTGCATCCACTCGATATTGGAACGAAAGCGGAGAATTTATTTCCATATTTCGGTCTGATATCTAAATAATTTTTCTTTTTCATATCAACTTTTTCACGGCCCTGAAAAAAACGGGAAAAAGTTTTAGGCCATTTTGGCAAGTCCTTAATACTCAAAACTAAATCAAATTTTTCAACAAACTTTTTTTTATCTTCCTTTAGAATACATCCGGTTAAAACAGTTTTTAGATTTTTCTTTTTTCTTTTTAGTTCGTTAAAATCTTTAATTTTTCCGTAAACCCTGTCTACCGCTGATTGCCTTACCGAACACATATTAATGATTATCAAATTAGCGTCTTTTTTGTTTAAAGATGGTTTATAGCCATTATTCTCTAACAGTGAAGCGATTCTTTCGCTGTCTGCCTTATTCATCTGGCAGCCATATGTAACGATGAAGTATTTTTTTATCATTTTTAAAAATTCTATGTCTTGGCAAAAAAGGAGAATTGATGATAAAGCCAGACATTATTCCGAAGAATAAGATTAAGCCTTGTCCAATTTTTATTCTAAATTAAAAAGCCGCCCCTTTCAAGGCGGCTTTTTAATTTAAGTTTATCGTTATTTAGATAAACTTGTTTCGCATCCTTCTTTTGTGCTGAATGTTCTTAGCCCTAAATACATATACGCTCCGCAGAATTTTTTCTGCTGGCAATATTTGTGATTATTATCATAGAACCAAAGGGATTTACAATTATTCAACGGATTATTGATTTTTGCTTGTTTTATACATTTAAAATTAACAATACATCCCTTAGCATCTCTTTCAATATTAATTTTTCCGTTTTCGCAGAAATTTAATGTCGGTTTTTCTATTATTGGGCATACGTTTTTTCTATTATTGGAAATTTTTTCTATGAGATTTAACCGCGCTTTTCTTAGATTCTCAACAGTGCTTGAATTATTATTCAGGCCATTCCTTATTTTTTCTAAAATATTAAGTTGTTTTTCTTTATCGCCTGAAATCTTGTCTATATAATCTTTAAATCTTTTCTGGTCCTTTGGAGACATTTTTTCTAAATTGCCCTGCAATCTTTTTAATGCGTTTTTTTCTGCCTTTATAATTGCTTCTTGCGCTTGTTCAGGCACTGTCTCTTCGATGTTTTTCAAGATTTCTAAATTTTTAAAATTTTTAAATTTACTTCCTTTTTGATCTTCCAAGCTTTTTTCTACTCTTTCGGTTATTTTATCTTTTCTGTTTTCAAGCCTTGTCATTACTTCGCCAAATCTTTTTAAGTGTTTTTCTCTTGCTTCTTTTATTTTTTGAAATACATCCTCAGGGACTTGTTTTTCTAATTTTTGGAGAATTTTTTCCTGTAGAATTTGTTGTTTAGTGAACTTATTTAAAAACTTGTCTATCTCTGGGTCATTAGAAGCGTTTTTCTTTATTTTGTTTGCAGAGTCTTCAATTTTATCTATTTCGTCTTTATAGCTCTGAATAGCATTTTTTATAGTTTTAGGGTCAGCTCCTTCTTTAACCAATTCTTTGATTTCAATAATTTTCTCGTTGCTGAATTTTGACCTTAATTCGATTTTTTTATCAGAGCTAAAGGTAAAAAAATAATGTATTGCCCGTCCCCAATTTTTTAGAAAATAAAATGGGCTGTTAGGCAAAATACTTGGTTCTTTGATGCCTAAATTCGCCGCTTGAACATTTTCGTCAAGATTAACATCGTTTGTTATGCTTGTCGAAGCCGTTGTTGATGAGGCGGACGGGTTGGTTGTTGTTTGCGCTAAAGCGTTAAAACTAAACATTACCGCAAAAACGATTGTGGAAGTAAGTAGAAATGATCTTATTGAACGATCCATGTATTGATATTATATTGCCATATTGCCATATTGCCATGTTGTTAGTTTAGCAACAATATAATGAGAATATAACAAGGAACAATATAATGATTATGTTGTTTAATTTTATCTGAAATTAAAATAGTGTCAAGGAGTTAGCGTAATAACGTAATTTAACGTATTTTTTCTTTCTCTTCTTTTAAGAAATATCTCCATTGCTCTAAGAACTCAACAAAAATCATAAAAGGCATATCAATTAAGGCATTAAAAAATGCCGCTATGGCGTTATATTTTTTCCATTTATTTGAAAACCAGCGTCCCAATCCTGCCATTGGCAGAAACAGGATATCAAAAATAAATCCGAAAAGTCCACTTTTTTTATTACCAATCGTAAGTTCCTCTCCTCTTTTCCTAATCGCTAATCCGGCGAAAGTAATTAAAGCCACAAATATAGCATTGATGATAATGGATGTTGGTGGAAATTTCGCTATCTCAAAAATTTTAACTATTATTCCCAAAGAAACGCAGGCGCCTAGGAGATAGATAAAGCCAACGATAGTTTTTATTATCGGTCCTCTTTTTTTCGGCGTTTTTATCTCATAGTAAACATCTTTTTTCCCGTAGGCGATTTCTATTGTTTTCATAACCACCAAGTTGAGGTTGTTTTTCGGAGGAGGCTTAATCGTAACTACCAAGATAAGCATTAAAATGGTGGGACCTAAAATATCCACCGCTATTGTTAGTGGCATAAAGCGGCCGGTAATTAATTTTGCTAGCGGAATTTCCAAAATTATTAAGGAAAAACTATTAGTCAAGAAAATGGAAAGAGTAGAATAAATCGCCGCTCGAAAAAGTCGTGATTTTAGAGTAGACAGTCTCTTTTTGTAGGCTTTTTTTATAAGGTTTTCAAAAATTTCCGGGTTGGAAATCTTACTTGCCATATCTGAAGAATTTTCTTCAGATAAAATATCTCCAATAAGCATATAAGGGGTATTATATTTTTCACAGATATTATAAATTTTTCTACCAAGAGGGGACAAGAGGCTTTCCTCTATTTCGTCCCATACTTTATACATATTCTTTGCTATTTCATGGAGCTTTTCCTTATCAAGACTATTCCATTGAGGGAATTTGTATTTTAAAAGATTGTAGCTAATAATAGGATGGTCTAATTTAAAAAGCGCCTCTTGCACGGCAATGTAAATCTGGACATCTTTTTCTTCTTCTTTTAATTTCCTCCAAGCAATTGCCCCCTCGTTTATGCGAATTCTTTCTTTCATTACTTCAAACATATAGCGCATTAACGCTTTTTGTCTTATCGGAGGAGATAGAATTTCTTCTATTTCACAAGCGGCAATTTCTGTAATCCAGTCATAAAATTGTAATTTTTTCTGCGGGTTCTCGGTAAGAGGGAGATTTTTTATAATAAAAAGATATTTATTTATCGCTTTTTGGACTTCATCTATTTTTGATTCTTCTATCTTGTCGTTCGGAAAGTGTCCTCCCCTTATAAGCTCCAGAATTAACGGCTCGGCAATTTTATTTTTTTCATAGGAGTTATTTAAATTTATCCCAATAAATTTTCTTTTTAATTTTCTGTTAATAGCTGCCCTTCTCATTAAATGTTCTTCTTTCCAATCAACTATTGTCCTTATTTTTTCGTAAAAAAAGGCTACCTTTGAGGCAACCTCATCAACATGAATGACGGATGTTTCTTTTTTTGATTGCAGCAAACTATGCCATTTTTGATATCGGCTGATCAGTTCTTTTGTTTGTTGAGACAATTCTGCCATAAAATAACATTATTGCGTTGCTACCGCTTTATAATTTCCGCTCTACTTCTCTTTTTATGTTATTAATAAATTTATCGAGCGGCATTTCCCCAATATCTCCTTTTCCTCTTTTTCTTGCTCTAACAGATTTGTTTTTCTTTTCTTTGTCGCCAACAACCAAAAGGTAGGGAATTTTTTGCGTTTCTCCTTCCCGTATTTTCTTTGAAACAGTTTCGTTTTCTTCTTTAATTTCTACCCTGAAAGAATCAAGTTTTGCCTTGACGCTTTCGGCATATTTATTGTGGCGATTAGCAATAGGGATAATCCACAATTGAACAGGGGAAAGCCAAAGAGGAAACGCTCCGGCATAATGTTCAATTAAAACGCCAATAAATCTTTCTAGAGAGCCGAGTAAAGCTCGGTGAATCATAATTGGTTCTTTTCTCTTGCCAGAGCGGTCAATGTATGACATTTCAAATCTTTTTGGTAAATTAAAATCTACCTGAATAGTGGTGCATTGCCATGACCTCCCCAAAGAATCCTTAATTTTTAAGTCTATTTTCGGGCCATAAAAAACTCCTTCGCCAGGATCGATTTTATATTTTAATTTTAATTTATCTAGGGCAAGCTTTAAAGAGTTAGTTGCTTTTTCCCAGTTTTTTAGCTCCCCAACATATTTTTTAGGACGAGTAGAAAGGTAGATGTCGTAATTTTTAAAACCAAAAGCCTTTAAAATATCAGAAGTTAATTTTAAGGTAGAAGATATTTCTTCTGGAAGTTGTTCCGGGGAACAAAATATGTGAGCATCGTCTTGAGTAAATCCGCGAACTCTTGTTAGTCCGTTTAAGGTGCCCGACTTTTCATACCTGTAAACTGTTCCCATTTCCGTATATTTAACGGGCAAATCCTTATAGCTTTTTATGCTTTGCTTGTAAATGGCGATATGAAAAGGACAATTCATTGGTTTCAATTGATAATCATCTTTTTCTTCTTTTGATATTTCTCGGAGGTGCATTGCGGGAAACATGCTTTCCTTATAAAAATTAGTATGGCCGGAAGTTTCCCAGAGATTAATTTTTGCGATATGGGGCGTACTTACTAATTGATAACCATTGTCCATATACTTATTTAAAGCGTAGTCGTGAACAATTTTTTTTAAGATTGCTCCTTTTGGGTGCCATAATATTAAACCTGGCCCGACTCCCTCGTCAATATGATATAAATCTAATTTTTTGCCCAAAACCCGATGGTCCCTTTTTTCCGCTTCTATTTGCTGTTTCAGGTATTGGTCAAGCTCCTTTTTACTTTCAAAAGATACTCCGTAAATCCTGGTAAGCATTTTGTTTTTTTCATCTCCTTTCCAGTAAGCGCCGGCAATTTTTATTAACTTAAAGGCCTTAATTATTTCTTTTCCTTGACCTGAATATAATTCGGAGGTTGATCTAATATGAGGGCCTTTGCATAAATCAATAAAATTTCCGCTTTTATAAATAAAGACTGTTTCTCCCGGAATTTCTTTAATTAATTCTAGTTTATATGGTTGGTTTTTGAATATTTTCTTTGCTTCTTTTTTAGAAATAACTTTTTTTTCAAACTTGATATTTTCCTCAATTAATTTTTTCATCCTTTTCTCGATTTTTAGCAAGTTTTCAAAATTTATTTTTCTTGGTAAATCAAAATCATAATAAAATCCGTTTTCAATTGCCGGTCCAATACCAAAACTGGTTCCGGGATATAAATCCTGAACCGCGTAAGCCAAGATATGTGCTAATGAATGGCGAATAGTTTCAATTTTTTTCATTTTTTTTATAGATTAATTTTTTTTTCGGTATTTTGTTGCGCGATAGATCTTTATTTCTTATCCATTACTTTGCATTTCATAATTTACAATTTATGATTCATGATTCACTATTTCTTCCGCATTCTCAGCGATTATTTTCGGCTCGTTATTCCGATGGTCAACCCTGCCTTTTATAAAAACAATTTTATTTTCCTGAAAAACGGATTTATTTGCCTCTATTATGCTTGGGAAAACAACAACTTCTGTTTTGTCAAACAAGTCTTCTAGCTTTATAAAAAGCATTGGCTTGCCAGTTTTAGTAATGATTTTTTTTATATTGGAAATAATTCCGCCAACTAAAACTTTTTGGTCCGAAAAAGCGTTTTTAATTTTATAAAGTGGCGTTGTTTTCTTACTTAGAATAGCTTGGAAGCCCTTTAGGGGGTGAGAACTTACATAAAGTCCTAAAAGTTCTTTTTCCCAGCCCAATCTTTCAAAATTAGTTGCCGCCTTAACAGATGATAATTTGATATGCTTGCTAAAGTCTGTTCCTCCAAACAGGTCTCTTTGTCCGTTTGTTTTATTTTTTCGTCCTTCTTTCGCCCATTCTAATAATTTTTCCAGATTATATAACAATTCTTGCCTTTCTGCAAATTCGTCGAATGCTCCAACCTTGATTAAACTTTCCATTGACCTTTTATTTAGATTCTTCGGGTCAATTCTTTTCATAAAATCCTCGGTACTTTTAAAAGGTCCGTTATTTTTTATTTCTCCAACGACCGCGTCTATCACATTTTCTCCGACATTCTTTATAGCCAAAAGTCCAAATCTTATTTTGTTTTTATTAGGAACAACAGTGAAGTTTTTTAAACTTTCGTTGACATTGGGCGGAAGAACTTCTATTTTCATTTTTTTGCACTCTTCTATTAAGATAGCAATTCTTTCAATATCTGTTTTCTCTGAGGTTAAAAGAGATGCCATAAATTCAACCGGAAAATGCGTTTTTAGATAGGCGGTTTGGTAGGCAATAGTTGCATAACAAGTAGCATGGCTTTTATTGAAACTATAACGGGCAGAGGGCTCTATCCATTTCCATACTTCCGTTGCTACTTTTTCACTTACTTTATTTTTTATTGCACCGTCTATGAATTTCTTTTTTTGCGAGAGAAGCAAACTTTTTATTTTTTTTCCAATCGCTTTCCTTAAAACATCTGCTTCGGCTAAAGAGAATCCTGACAGTTTTTGAGCAACTTTCATTATCTGTTCTTGGTAAATCATAATTCCCTGCGTTTTTTCTAAAATTGGTTTTAGGTCTGGATGTAAATATTCGATTCTCCCCCTTTTTTGTTTTCTATTAATATATTCGGGGATAAATTGCATGGGGCCTGGCCTATAGAGTGCGACCATAGCAACAATATCTTCAAATTCAGTAGGCTTTAATTGTTTCAGGTATCTTTGCATGCCTTGCGACTCTAATTGGAATACGCCTGTAGTATTGCCTTTTTGGAGAAGCTGGTAAGTTTTTTTATCGTTCAAGGGAATTTTTTCGATGTCTATTTTTTTGCCTTGAACCACATAAATACGAGAAAGAGTGTCCTCAATAATTGTTAAATTCTTTAGGCCCAAGAAATCCATCTTTAATATGCCTAGCTCTTCAACTGCATGCATTTCATATTGGGTGATAACGGTTTTATTGTTTTGAGTTGAGCGCTGCAAAGGAATAAGACTTGTAAGGGGTTTATCAGATATAACGACGCCGCAAGCATGAGTTGAAGCATGACGCGCTACTCCTTCAAGTTTTTCTGCTAAATCAATTAATCTTTTTGCCTGTTCGTCTGTTTCATAAAGTTCTCTGAACTCAGAAACTTTTTTTAACGTTTCATTTAAAGTAAAGCCAGAGGGAATCATCTTCGCGATTTTATCGCAATAACTATAACTATACCTCAATGCCCTTCCCACATCCCTAATAACCGCCCGGGCGGCCATTGTTCCAAAAGTAATAATTTGAGCAACATTTTCTCTTCCATATTTTTTAGCTACGTAGTCGATTACTTCGTCTCTTCTTCGGTCCGTGAAATCAAGGTCGATATCCGGCATAGAAATACGCGATGGATTTAAAAATCTTTCAAACAGAAGATCGTTTTTTATTGGGTCGACATTGGTAATGTTTAAGAGGTAGGCAACTAAAGATCCTGCCGCTGAGCCGCGGCCTGGACCGACGACAATCCTTTGGCTTTTTGCCCAATTAACAAAATCCTGAACTATTAGAAAATAAGAAGCAAAATCTGTTTTTTTGATTACCGAAAGTTCGTAATTTAGTCTCTCTAAAATATCTTTTTTTATATTTTCCCCGTATCTTTTGTCAATTCCTTGCTTACAAAGTTCTTCAAGGTATTCGTCTGCCGTTTTTCCGTTTGGAACCTTAAAATGCGGCAGTCTTGTTTTCCCTAATTCGAATTCAAAATTACACGATTCTGCTATTTTTTGAGTATTTTCAATAGCCCCTGGGACATTTTTAAAGTCTTTAATCATTCTCTCCGGTGGCCTTAAAGAAAAATCGTCTGATTTCATAGTTATTCTTTCAGGGTCGTTTGGGTCAGCGCCGGTATTGATGAGCATTAAAGTGTCTTGCGCGTCTGCATCTTCTGGCCTTAAATAATGAACGTCGTTAGTCGCTACCAATGGAATATCATATTTCTTGGCGATAGCGATAATACCCTTATTCGCTTTTTCTTGTTCTTTAATGCCTGGATGGTTTTGTACTTCTAAGTAAAAATTTCCTTTGCCGAAAATATCTTGGTATCTTAAAGCTGTTTTTTCCGCTTCTTCAGTTTTGTTTGCTAAAATCAAACGGGGAATTTTTCCTGCCAGGCAAGCGCTTGAAGCGATTAATCCTTTTGAATGCTTTCTTAAAAGTTCTTCGTCTATTCTTGGCTTATAATAAAAGCCCTCTAAATGGGCTTTGGTTACGAGAGCAACTAAATTTTTGTATCCTTCTTCATTTTTCACTAATAAAACTAAATGATATCTTTTATCGTCTATCCTCGGGCGTTTTTGGTCCATTCTTTCGTTTGCCAAATACATTTCGCATCCGATTATCGGTTTTATCCCTTTTTCTTTTGCCAGCTTGTAGAACTCAACTGCACCATAAAGAACCCCATGATCGGTTAATGCGATAGAATCCATTCCTAGCTTCTTTGCGTAATCCAAAAGTTCGCCAATTTTCGGCAGTCCGTCTAAAAGCGAATAATGACTATGAACGTGAAGATGGGTGAATTTCATAATCAAGAAAATGGAAAGCAGCCATTAAAAAACTAACCATCGGCTACACACTCCAATTTCTGTTTTATAATTATTAAGTCATTTTACTTTTTTAAAAATGGTTCGTCAAATCAATCTAACGCTTAATAAATTTTCGTAACGAAACGCAGAAATTTTGAGCAAAAATTGTGGAGGTCGAGATGATCTATATGGTGATATGTGTTGAAGAATTCCAAATAATTTGGAGCCAAAATTTTTAAGCTGTAATAAAGTATTATTATGCATTAGATTAAATATGTTAAAATATAAGCATGAAATACCCGAATTTTGACGAAGAAAAAGAATTGCGAAAAAGGGGATATAAAATAGTCCTCGGGCTTGATGAATCGGGGAGAGGCTCTTTGGCCGGACCAGTGGTAGCAGCCGCAGTTTGGATTAAAGATTTTTCAGTTTTTTCTTATTTCCCCCAGAATCTAAATATCAAGGATTCTAAAAAACTGACAGCGAAAAATAGGGAAAAAATTTATAATATTTTAGTAAAAAATTCAGCAATTGAATGGGAAACAGGAAAAATTTCAGAAAAAAAGATTGATAAAGTCAATATGTTAGAAGCAACAAAATTAGCGATGGAAAAAGCGAGAAATAAATTAGAAAAAAATTTAAAAAAAAATGAGCCAAATAAAAAAAAACAGGAAGGTTCGCGACAAAAATTACGTGATCGCAGGATTTTTGTCAAGCCAAGCTTTTTAATAATCGACGGTAATTTTTCTATAAATTCAAGTATTCGCCAAAAATCAATTATAAAAGCCGATGAAAAGGTTTTTTCCTGTGTTATTGCCGGTATAGTAGCAAAAGTGGAGAGGGATAAAATGATGCTTAAATACGATAAAAAATATCCAGAATATGGATTTGCTCGCCATAAAGGCTATGGCACCAAACTGCACTTCAAGACGTTAAAAAAATACGGTTCCTCCAAAATTCACCGAAAAACGTTTAAACCCTTAAGTCTCGAAAAGAGCAATGAACTTGCAAAATTTTAATTATTTTGCTAACATTTAATTATAGTTTCCTTGGAATTCTAAAAACATTCGTAATTCTTTATTCGTTATGGCTGTTCCCAAACAGAGAAAAACAAAATCAAGAAGAAATCAACGCCGGGCGCATATTTTTATTAAACGCCCGAATTTAGTGCCTTGTCCGAAATGCGGAATTCTTATTCCTCCGCATACAGTTTGTCCGAACTGCGGTTTTTATAATAAAATGGAAGTTATTGATGTTATGAAAAAACTGACCAAAAAAGAGAAAAAGAAAAAGAAAAAAGAAATAGCGTCCAAGGAAAAGAAAGAAAAAACAGCCGAGACGATGACGATGGAGGGTTTATCAAAAAAATAGAATTTAAATTATGAGTTTGAAAACTATGGATAGGAATTGTTTTGTAAAAAGTTTGTAATTCTTAATTTTTTCTGTTATGGCAAGTCGGCATTTATCGAGGTCAATAGTAGTTCAAAGTTTATACGAGTGGGATTTTTCCGGGAAAAAGCCGGAGAAATTGGAGGAGCTTACCGAAACAAACATCAAAGAATTTGGTCCCGGCCTTAAAGACGAAAGTTTTGTTTGGAAATTAATTAATGGCGTTGTCTCCCATCTTTTTGACATAGATAAGGTTATAGAAAAAGCTGCTCCCGAATGGCCAGTTGAACAAATAACTATCGTTGATAGAAATATTTTAAGAATAGGCCTTTACGAACTTTTATATGAAGATGAAAAGGAGGTCCCGCCTAAAGTAGCAATTAACGAGGCAATTGAATTGGCTAAAACTTTTGGTGGAGAGAATTCGGGAAAATTTATCAACGGAGTGCTAGGAACGGTTTTTAAAGAAATGGAAAAGTAATGTAATTCTAATCTACAAATTTATCCGAATGCCCCGAAAAAATTCGGAGAATTCGAATGTAATTAGTAGATTGAGGTCGTTTATGATGAAAGATTTCACTTTACTTGAGAAGAGATTAGGTTTAGTGTTTAAAAATAAAGACTTACTTGTTCAAGCCTTTGTTCATCGCTCATACTCAAATGAAAATCCTGATTTCAAATTTGGAAATAATGAAAGATTAGAATTTTTAGGAGACGCAATTTTAGAGAAAATCACGACAGAATACCTTTATTTAAAATATCCTGACGAACCAGAAGGCGTGTTGACGAGTTGGCGCGCCGCTCTAGTAAGAGGAAAAATGTTGTCAAAAATATCTAAGAAGTTAGGTTTTAATGAATTTCTTCTTCTCTCTCGCGGCGAATTAAAGGAAACGGGAAAAGGGCGCCAATATATTATGGCTAATACGATGGAAGCTTTTATCGGCGCATTGTATCTCGATCAGGGAATAAGTTCTTGCGAAAATTTTATTAAGGAAAACATATTGATTGAACTTCCCGAAATTATTGAAAATGGCGCCTTTAAAGATGCTAAGTCACAATTTCAAGAAGAATCCCAAGAAAAAGTCGAGATCACTCCGAATTACAAGATTGTAAAAGAGTTTGGTCCCGACCATAATAAGCGTTTTATAGTAGCTGTTTACCTTGGAAAAGAAATGATTGCCGAAGGTGAAGGGTCGTCGAAACATGAAGCAGAAGAAGATGCCGCGAAAAAAGCATTAGAAATAAAAGGATGGTAATAAAAACTCAAAATCATAACTCGAAACTAAGAACTGGAATAAAATTATTTCTTATCAATATTGGTTTATTGGAAGATAAAAAAAGTTTTAAACTTTAAGTTGCAGTTTTGAGCTTTACTCTTTGAGATTTAAGTTAATTAGTATTATGTTAAGAATTCGTTTTTTTAGAACAGGAAAAAAACATCAACCTTCTTTTAGAATTGTAGTCACTGACATAAAAAATCCTTCGAAAGGCGGTCGTTTTGTTGATGAAGTTGGTTTTTGGAATCCAATAACGAAAGAAAAGAGATTAGATGGAGAAAAAATTAAACAATGGATTTCAAAAGGAGCGAAAGCGTCAGATGGCGTTTATAATCTTTTAATTAGTGATGAGATTTTAGAGGGAAAGAAAATTCCTGTTCATTCTAGTAAGATAGGTAAGAAGGCTAAGGAGAGAAAGCAAAAAAAAGAAGAAGAAATTAAAAAAAGAGAAGAGGTGAAAAAAGAGACAGACGACAAGGTTAAAGAAGGAGACGGTAAAGAAGAAGAGAGTGAAAAAACCAAAGAGAGCGAAGGAGTAGAAGAGAAAGAAGAAGAGAGTGAAAAAACCAAAGAGAGCGAAGGAGCAGAAGAGAAGGAAGAAGAGGAAGAAAAAACAAAAGAGGAAGAAAAAACCAAGAATGAAGAGAAGGAGGAAGAGGGAGACAAGGTAGAGAAAGAGACGGAGACAAAAACAGATTTTATTCCCTCTAAAAAAGAAGGGGATTAAAATCCTTGACAGCGCGCCTTAAATTTGGTAGTATTACAATAGTG
Organism: uncultured Candidatus Saccharibacteria bacterium; assembly: GCA_964483075.1. Taxonomy (GTDB): domain Bacteria; phylum Patescibacteriota; class Minisyncoccia; order Minisyncoccales; family GWA2-38-27; genus CAYLWZ01. The sequence continues at coordinate 14,266 of CAYZZO010000002.1, forward strand.
AGTGTATTTACTCTTTATTGAGTAAGTGCCTATCTAAGTTGGCAAAAAGTCTTGTTTACGCGAGACTTTTTGCTTTTTTAATACTTGTTTAATTTTTAATATATGTATATAATATAATTGGCCGGGAAGATGCACTCACTAAAGACTTAGTATAGGAGTTAGCTTTTCCCGGCCATTTTAAGAGCCCTGTTTTTGGCGGGGCTTTTAAGATGAAAAAAATTATTATAGAATAAAGAAATGGCGAAAGAAAAAATAAACAAAAAGATTTTGGAAAATATCGAAAGAAACGTCAGTTTAGCCGAAAAAACAACTTTTAGGCTCGGAGGACCGGCTAAATATTTTATTGTTGCCAAAAGTAAAAAAGATTTAATAAAAGCAATTAAAACGGCAAAACAACTTAAATTGCCTTTTTTTATTTTAGGGGGAGGAAGCAATATTTTATTTTCTGATAAGGGGTATAAAGGGATGGTGATAGAGAATCGAAGTTTAAAATTTGGCATCAAAAACCCGAGCTCAAAAACTATTTATGCAGAATCGGGAGCAAAGTTATCAAATTTAGTTAAGTTGTCAATAGAAAATTCACTAACTGGATTGGAATGGGCAATAGGAATTCCAGGGACAATTGGAGGAGCGATACGAGGAAATGCTGGGGCGTTCGGAAAATCAATAAAAGATGTAGTAGAAGATGTCGAAGTCTTTGACGCAAAAACGGAAAAAATTAAAACATATAAGCAAAAAGATTGTAAATTTAAATATAAAAGCACTCTTTTCGGAGAAAGAAGTAATTTGGTAATTATTTCTGTTTCTTTAATGTTAAAAAGGGGGAAGAAAAAAGAAATAGAGGAGAAAATAAATGAATTTTCAAATTATAGAAAGACTACTCAGCCCTTAAGTTTTTTTTCAGCGGGGTGCGTTTTTCAGAATCATAAGGGAGAAATAAAGAAAAGGAAGCTTTTAGAGAAATTTCCAAAACTTAAAGAGTTTAATAGGCAAAAATCGATTCCCGTTGCTTATCTCATTGAAATGTGCAACTTGAAAGGCAAGAAAATCGGCAAAGCAGAAATTTCCAAGAAACATGCTAATTTTATTTTAAATTTAGGAAACGCCAAAGCAAGCGATGTTCTGAAACTAATAAAGATAGTTAAAAAAGAAGTTAAGGCGAAATTTGACATAGGCATAAAGGAAGAAATAAAAATTATATCTCCCTAAAATCTATTCCTGATTGTCTGTTGTTGTCGGTTTAAAATTAACAATACATATATTCACAATAACGGTCGACTATTTGCAATAATTAAAATAATTCACTCGAATTATATTCGGGAGAAAAATGGCAAAAAAGAAAACAACCAAGAAGAAGAAAAAAAGTAAATAAGAATTTTTCTTATACCGAGTCCCGCTAAAAGCGGGACTCGGTTGTTTTTTTAGTTAAAAACTGCTAAGTTAAAGGGTGGAATTGTTAATTTTGAATGAATATCAAATTTTAAATTTTAAAAAAATTGGTTATTAAAAACTCACTCGAGGTTCGAAATTTTTATTATTTAGAATTTAGCGCTTGAAGCTTTGTTGTGGATTGATTTTTTAAAATTGAAATAGAATTTAGAATTCATTATATGTCTTTTATATCAAAAATTTTTGGCGACTCCGATAAAAAATTTTTTGAAAAACTCCGGCCTACAATAAATAAAATAAATTCTTTTGAACCTGAATTCGAGAAAATCCCTGACGAGGAATTAAAATTCAAAACAGAAGAGCTTAAAAAAAAATTGAAAGCCGAAGGCAAGGAAAGAAAAACATTAGACGACATTTTGCCGGAGGCTTTTGCTTTGGTTCGCGAATCTTCTAAAAGAACTCTTGGCCAGAGGCATTTTGATGTCCAGATGATGGGAGGCATTGTTTTACATCAAGGAAAGATTGCCGAAATGAAAACTGGTGAAGGAAAAACTTTAGCGGCAACCCTTCCTTTATATTTAAACGCCCTTGAAGGAAAGGGTGCGCATTTAGTTACAGTCAACGATTATTTAGCGAGGAGAGATATGGTTTGGATGGGACAAATATATCATTTATTAGGTTTAAGCGTTGGGTGTCTAAACCACGACCAGGCGTTTCTATATGACCCTGAATACAAAAAAGCGGAAGAGGAAGAAGATAAGACAAGGGATGAAATGGGAAGCTTTATGGTTGTGGAAGATTTTTTAAGGCCAGTGTCGCGGAAAGAGGCCTATGCGGCCGATATTACATACGGAACAAATAATGAATTTGGTTTCGATTACTTGAGAGACAATATGGTTTACGACCTGAAAGATAAGGTTCAAAGGGAGCTTAATTTTTCCATCATTGATGAAGTGGACTCTATCTTAATAGACGAAGCAAGAACTCCTTTGATTATTTCTGGCCCGAGCGAGGGATTAACCGAAAAATATTATCAATTTGCCAAATTAACGACTTCTCTAAAAAAAGACGAAGATTATATAATTGATGAGAAATTAAAAGCGGCAACTTTTACGGAAAAAGGCCAAATTAAGGTTGTCAAAATTTTAGGAAACGACCCTTGGGCTGATAACGATATTGCTACTACCCATCAGTTAGAGTCCGCCCTTAAGGCAAAAGCGCTGTTTGAAAAAGATAGAGATTATGTGGTCAAGGAGGGCAAAATTATTATTGTTGACGAATTCACTGGACGCTTGATGCCAGGAAGAAGGTGGTCGGGCGGTATTCACCAGGCGATAGAAGCAAAAGAGGGCTTAAGCGTCAAGGAAGAATCCTTGACCCTTGCTACTATTACTTTTCAGAACTATTTTAGGATGTATAAAAAATTATCCGGTATGACAGGTACAGCCGTTACTTCGGCAGAAGAATTTGACAAGGTCTATAAGCTAGAAGTTTTAGTTGTCCCTACCAACAAGCCGCTTATAAGAAAGGATCTGCCGGATAGAATTTATAAAACATTAGATGGAAAATTCAAGTCTTTAGTCAGAGAAATTGGGGAGCTTCATAAAAAGGGCCAGCCGGTATTAGTGGGAACGGTTTCTATTGAGAAAAACGAATATTTAGGAAAATTACTTGAAAGAGAAGGAATACCTCATCAAATTTTAAACGCTAAACAACACGAAAGAGAAGGAGAGATAATTGCCCAGGCGGGAAGTTTTGGAGCGGTAACGATAGCTACTAATATGGCTGGCAGGGGAGTTGATATAATCTTAGGAGGAAATCCTCCTAATAAAGAAGAACAGGAAAAGGTTATTGCTCTTGGCGGCCTTCATATCATTGGAACTGAGCGGCATGAGGCAAGAAGGATTGACAATCAACTTCGCGGAAGAGCGGGTAGACAGGGAGATCCTGGCTCTTCCCAATTTTTTGTTTCTTTGGAAGACGATTTAATGAGAATTTTTGGCAGCGAAAAAATAAAATCCATAATGGATACATTTAAAATCCCCGAAGACCAGCCACTTGAAGCAAATATGATATCTAAGGCGATTGAATCGTCCCAGTCAAAGGTCGAAGGATTTAATTTTGATGCCAGAAAATATGTTTTAGATTATGACGACGTAATGAATAAACACAGAGAAACATTCTATAAAAAGAGAGAAGAGATACTTGAAAGGGCAGAGAAAGGGACGTTGAGAGAAGAAGTTTTAGAAATGGCCAGAAAATCAGGATTTTCAGATGATGAATATGAAAGAAAAGAAAAAGAAGTTGGTTCTGAGCAAATGCGTCAACTTGAGAGGATTATTTGCTTAAAAGTTCTTGATACTTTTTGGATAGAGCATTTAGAAAATATGGCCCAATTGAAGGATTCCGTAAAGCTCAGGGCTTATGGTCAGCGCGATCCTTTGGTAGAATATAAAACAGAGGGACATAAAATGTTTAAGCAATTACTCCAGATGATCGAATCAACTATCGCCAATACCATCCTGAAAACTAAACTTCAGCCGTCATATCAAGCTCCGGCAGAGAAACCAGTAGTGAAAGATTTTATTGAAAAGGAAAAAATAGCAGAGAGAAAAAATATTTCTCAAAAAGGAAGTAAAAAAATTGGCAGAAATGACCCTTGCCCTTGTGGCTCTGGGAAGAAATACAAGAATTGTTGCTGGCCGAAATATGGGTACTAATTTATAAGCTATAACCTGTGACTTGTTTTTTTTGTATTTTTAGTATATAATATAACATTAGAAAATGGACAAAAAAAGAGTTTACATTACTTTAATTTCTATTTTAGTCCTAGCTTTTTTCGCTGGGACTTTAAGCTATCCGAATTATGTTAATAACGGAATAGATTTTCTTAATGGCCAATTTAAGCTAGGTTTTCCTCATTTTTGGCAGATTCCTTTTAAACTGGGATTAGATTTAAAAGGGGGGACGCGCCTTGTTTACGAAGCGGATCTATCGAAAATTGACAAGAAAGATTATTCCTCAACCATGGAAGGATTGAGAGATGTCATCGAAAGAAGAGTTGATCTTTTTGGCGTTCAGGAACCGGTAGTTCAAACGCAAAACATAGGAAGTCATTACAGATTAAATATTGAATTAGCGGGGATAAAAGATCCCCATAAAGCGATAGAAATGATTGGCCAAACCCCATTTTTGGAATTTAAAGAAGAACGAACAAAAGAAGAAACAAAGAAAATTTTGGATAAAATAGAGGAAGTTAAGGGAAAAAACACGGAAGAAATAGGGAAAGTTGAAAATTGGCAGTTGGCATTGAAAGATCCTTATTTTAAACCAACCCCTCTAACAGGAAAATATTTGAAAAAATCTACTTTAGGATTTGATCAAAATACTGGACGGCCATTAATACTTCTTCAGTATAATAAAGAAGGAGCAAAAATACTTAAAGACTTAAGCTCGAAGAATATCGGGAAAATATTGGCTATTTATCTTGATGGAAAACCTATTTCCACTCCACGGATAGAAGAAGAAATTCCCAACGGCAGCGCTCAAATTAGCGGTAGTTTTACAATCCAATCGGCAAAAAAATTAGTAAGAGATTTAAACGCTGGCGCTTTGCCTGTGCCCATAAAACTAATTTCTCAAGAAACAATAGGTCCTATTTTAGGAGCTATTTCTTTGAATAAAAGCTTGAATGCGGGAATATTAGGACTTTTAGCAGTGGTTTTATTTATAACGATTTTTTATCGCTTTCCTGGATTTTTAGCTTCTTTGTCTTTGTCAATTTATGTTGTTTTAATTCTGAGCTTATTCAAATTAATACCAGTTACTTTAACGTTAGCGGGAATAGGAGGTTTTATTCTATCGATTGGGATGGCCGTTGACGCAAATGTTCTTATTTTTTCCAGGATGCGGGAAGAGTTCAAAAAGAGAGATGACTTTAGTATTTCTTTAGAAGAAGGATTTAGAAGAAGTTGGCCATCGATTCGGGACGGGAATATGACTACCTTACTTGTTGCTTTGATTCTATTCTGGTTCGGCAGTAGCTTTGTTAAAGGATTTGCCTTAACCTTAAGCATAGGAATCTTAGTCAGTATTTTTTCTTCAGTTTTTGTCACTCGGAATTTCCTTCGATTTTTTGTTGGAACAAGAGTAGAAAAATGGAAATGGTTGTGGGGATAAAAAGCATTGTTATTTTTATCTTTCTATTATGAATATTGCATTTACAAAATATCGCAAAATTTATTTTATTTTTTCCGGAATATTGGTTTCGGCAAGCATTATTTGCTTGATTGTTTTTGGTTTAAATTTGAGTATTGAATTTACGGGAGGGAGCATGCTTGAAATAGAATATAAGAACCAGAGGCCGTCGTATCAGGATATCGAGAAAACCTTGGATGAATTTAAGCTCAAAGAAAGTATTCAATCTATTGGAGATAAAACAGTTGCTATACGGATGAGAGATATTTCTGAAGAAACTCGATTTAAGGTTGTGGAAAAACTTAACAAAAAATCGGAAATTATTAAAGGCAAAACAAGATTTGAATCTATTGGTCCGACGATTGGCCAAGAGCTTAAAAATAAAACAAAGATTGTAATACTTCTAACATTAATCACTATCTTATTATATGTAACTTTTGCTTTCAGGAGGGTTTCTCGTCCGGTAAGTTCTTGGCAGTATGGAGTTGCCGCTATTGTCGCTTTATTCCATGACGTCTTAATCCCTATTGGTATTTTTTCCGTCTTGGGAAAATTTTACGGAGTTCAATTCACCGTTCCAATAGTTACGGCGCTTCTTACCGTTTTTGGTTATTCTATTAACGATTCGGTGGTTGTTTTCGACAGAATAAGAGAAAATCTCTTAAGAAGAACTGGTGATAATTTTGAAACAATTGTAAATAATAGCTTAAATCAAACGCTTACCCGTTCTATTAATACATCCTTAACGACCCTTTTAGTTCTTTTCTCTATTTTCTTTTTCGGGGGAGAAACTTTAAGATATTTTTCATTAGCTTTAATTATAGGAATAACATCTGGCACATATTCTTCTATATTTTTAGCCAGTCCTTTGTTGGTCAGCTGGAAAAATTGGAAAGAAAAACATTAGATTCTGAGCCGCTTTTAGAACAATTAAACAAATATGATATATAGCAATTTTTATAACGAAACACAGAAAAGATTATCGCGCGTCAGATTTATTAATTAAGTTAAAATTTTAAAAATTATGCAAATCGACTATCAAAAAATTTGTTCAAAATTATTAAAGGGTTTAAACCCAAGAGTATTGGATGTTATCGAAAGACGTTTTGGATTGAAGAGCGGGAAAAAAGAAACTCTTGAGTTAATTGGAGAAGACTATGGCCTTACCAGAGAGCGCATTCGCCAGATAGAGAGGGAGGGATTTTCTATTATTTACTCTCATCTCAAAGACCAAGAGAGTGTTTTTCGCTATTTTAAAGATGTTATTAAATCTTTTGGCGGCTTGAAAGAAGAGAAATCTCTTTTAAATTATTTGGCGAAAGAAAAAAACCAAAATTGCCTTTCTTTTTTATTGAGAGCCAATAATGATTTCAAAAAAGTTCCCGAGGACGATAATTTTCATTTTTTTTGGATAGTTGATAAAAATTCCTTGTCATTGGCGAAAAAAGTTGTCAATCAAGCTATAAAATATCTCCAGAAACAAAAAGAGCCGCTTAGTTTAGAGAAGCTTTTTAAGGGTTTGCAAAAGAAGATTCCTGCTAAATTAAATAAAAACGCTTTTCAATCATATCTCGAAATTTCTAAAAAAATTCAAAATAGCCCAGAGGGATTATATGGGATAAAGGACTGGATAGAAATTAATCCTCGGGGAGTAAAAGATAAAGCTTATTTGGTTTTGAGAAAAAAGAAGATGCCTTTGCATTTTAAAAATGTTGCCGATTTAATTGAGAAACTGCCTTTTTCTTTCTCGAAAAAAATTCAAACGACCACCGTTCATAATGAATTAATAAAGGACGATAGGTTCATCTTAGTGGGAAGAGGATTATACGCTTTAAAGGAATGGGGATACAGGCCGGGAACGGTGAAAGACATTATCGTTAATGTTTTAAAGGAATCGAAAAAGCCGTTGACAAAAAAAGAAATTTCGGAAAAAATTCTAAAAGAACGCTTTGTTAAAAAAAATACAGTTTTTTTAAATTTAAGCGATAAAGCTTATTTTCTTAAAGACGAGAAGGGAAGATATAAAATAAGAGAAGCATAATTAATATGTTCTCAGGAATTTCAAGTTTATTAAGGGATACCATTTATATTTTTAATCATTACCTTCCTTACGCTTGGCAAATAATAAAATCCTGGTGGTGGCTTCCAGTTCCCTTTATTTTATGGAAGCCTTTTTCTTTCCTTTATCTCTGGTGGCGAAATACTGTTTTTTTGGCGAAACAGAAATTTGTTTTATATGAAATAAAAATACCAAAGGATGTTTTAAAGCCAATTCGAGCGATGGAAACCGTCATGGACCATCTTTGGCAAATTCTTTACGATCCTCCTAACTGGTGGGAAAAATGGATAGAAGGAAAAATGTTGCTTTCTTATTCTTTTGAAATTGTTTCGATCGGTGGAAATATACATTTTTTAATTAGGGGATTAAAAGCAAGTAGGGATTCAATCGAAGCAGCTATCTATTCGCAATATCCGGATGCAGAAATCTCAATAATCGACGATTATACAAAATATGTTCCGGCAGATATTCCTAATAAGGATTGGGATCTTTGGGGAGCTGATTACCGCCTTTTAAAAGATACAATTTATCCCATTAAAACCTATAAGGAGTTTGAAACAGAGCGCGAAGCAATAGAAGAAAAGATAATTGACCCTGTTGCCAATGTTCTTGAAGCGTCGGCAAGGATAAATCCTGGAGAACAAATTTGGATACAGATTATAGCGAGCCCGGTTACCGACGCAGATTACCCCTGGATTAGCAAAGGGAAAAATATAAGAGATAAATTAGCAAGACGGGAACAAAAAACAAAATCTAGTAGTCCTTCGATTATTCAAGATGCAAGCGATATAATGATCCGAGGCATACCTCCTGGCGGTGTTAAAGTGGAGGGAAAAAGCGAAATCATTCCTCCAGAAATGAAACTTACCCCCGGTGAGCGGGAAGTAATTTCGGCAGTAGAGCGAAAAATGGCTAAAAGGGGATTTAAATGTACTATTAGGTTTATTTATCTTGGCAAAAAAGATGTTTTCTTTAAGCCCAAAATACGTCTTCCTCTTAGCTTTCTTGCTGCTTTCGGTTCTGAAAACCTCAATACATTGGTGCCTTATGGACAGCCTCTTATTACGAAAGTAGTTAAAAGTTTGTTTTTACCTTGGAACCTTATTCGCAATCGGAGGTTATTCCTGAGGAAAAGATCTATTTTCAAGAAGTACAAATTAAGAGTGAGTCCTCTTTTTCCCAGAGAGGAGCCAGAAGACGCAAAGAAAAAATCGGAATTTATTTTAAACACAGAGGAGTTAGCTACTATTTTTCATTTTCCCGGAAGAAGAGTTGCTCCTGCTCCTTTCGTTGAAAGAATAGAATCGAAGAAGGGAGAAGCGCCTCCGGGGTTACCCACAGAATAGATTTTTAAATTATAAGTTATGGATGATATAAATTTTTTCGCAGAGACAAATTATCGCAATAGCAAAAAAAAATTCGGCATTAAACTCGACGATCGCCGTCGCCATTTTTATAGTATTGGAAAAACAGGAATGGGCAAAAGCGTTATGCTTGAAAATATGGCCATTCAGGACATTAAGAACGGCAAGGGTGTTGGCTTTGTCGATCCTCATGGCGAAGTGGCTGAAGAATTATTGGACTTTGTTCCTTCGAATCGCGTTAACGATGTTATTTACATTAATCCAGCGGACTTAAATTATCCAATTGCCTTTAATGTTATGGAAAAAGTCAGTTTCGAGTATAGGCATTTAGTGGCTGGCGGGCTTATGGGTGTTTTTAAGAAAATCTGGCCTGACGTCTGGTCCGCAAGAATGGAATACATATTAAACAATACTATTTTGGCTCTTCTTGAATACCCAGGATCAACTTTGCTTGGCGTTAACAGGATGTTATCTGATTCTGTTTTTAGGGAAAAGGTGGTAGGAAAAATTACTGACCCTGTTATTAAATCATTTTGGGTTAATGAATTTGCCAGGTATAACGAAAGATACGAAGTAGAAGCAACCGCTGCTATTCAAAATAAGGTAGGCCAATTTATCTCAAATCCCTTAGTCAGGAACAGTATTGGTCAGGTTAATTCTTCCATTGATATGCGCGAGATAATGGATGAACAGAAAATTTTGATTATGAACCTGTCAAAGGGAAGGATAGGCGAAGAGAACTCAACCCTTTTGGGCGCTCTATTGATAACGAAGATACAACTGGCAGCAATGTCGCGAGTTGATATGCCAGAAGAAAAAAGAAAAGATTTTTTCTTATACGTAGATGAATTTCAAAATTTTGCCACCGAATCATTTGCCAATGTTTTATCCGAAGCAAGGAAATATAGATTGTCTTTAATCTTGGCTCATCAATATATCTCCCAAATGGAAGAAACGGTAAGGGATGCTGTTTTCGGTAATATTGGAACATTGGTTTCTTTCCGGGTCGGGGCAGAAGACGCGGAATTTTTGGAAAAAGAATTTTTTCCAGAATTTACTGCCCATGATCTTGTTAGCTTGGGAAAATATAATATCTATTTAAAACTAATGATTGACGGGTTAGCGGGTCGGCCGTTTTCGGCTCAAACTTTGCCGCCTTTTCCGAAACCGGAAGTATCAAATAAAGAAAAAATTATTAAAGTTTCCAGAGAAAGGTATGGAACTCCTCGCCAAAAAGTCGAGGAATCGATTACGAAATGGGCCGGATTTTTAGAGGTAAAGCCGAACATCGGTGAACACAAAAAAACATCTGTTCTCTACGACGCAACTTGTTCTATCTGCGGAAAACCGACTAAAGTTACATTTAAGCCAGACGGAAAGAGGCCGATTTATTGTAAATCTTGCCTAAAAAAAATAAGGGAAGACAAATCAAAACCTCTTTCAGACTTGAGTTCTTCCGCTGAAGAAAATAATAAAACAATTTCCTTGAATAAAGCGTTTGAAAAAGAATCTGTTTCTTTCAATGTTCACAAGAACGGTGTTGAAAAAAAAGCGAGAGAAAGAAAAAAGGTGGATTTAAAAGAATTAAAGAAAACTTTGAATGAGTCATTGAAAAAATTTAAAGTAAATAACGATAAACCTAATACATAACATATATGCTTAAAATTATTAAAGATGCCGACAAGGATATTGATATAGACAATAAGCGGGTTTTATTAAGGGTTGATTTTAATGTTCCTCTAAGTAAAAAAGGAGTTATTGAAGATGATTTTCGTATCAGACAGGCCATTCCTACAATTAAGTATTTAATTAATAATAAAGCAAAGATAATCGTTATAAGCCATTTGGGCAATCCCAAATATGACAAAAATGGAAAGATTTTTTTTAGAACAAAGAGCGAGAAAGGAAAATATACGTTAGGCCCCGTAGCAAAAAGATTAGCGGAGTTGCTTGGCAGAAAAGTTAATTTTTTAGATAATTGTGTCGGGCGGAAAGTTGAAGAGAGAACGAAAAAAATTAAAAGAAGCGACATTTTATTTTTAGAAAATTTAAGATTCCATAAAGAAGAAGAAGAAAATAATCAGGAATTTGCTAAATCGCTTGCTGCGTTAGGAGATATTTATGTAAACGACGCTTTTGGTTCCTGCCATCGTCTTCATGCTTCAATTGTCGGTGTTCCAAAATATTTGCCATCATTTGGAGGCTTATTATTAGGCAAGGAAGTAAGAGCTCTCTCAAAAATTATCGAAAAGCCAAAAAGACCGTTGGTAATAATTATTGGCGGAGCGAAAATTTTAAGCAAAATAAAAGTCGTTAATTATTTTATGAAAAAAGCAGACCATTTGCTTGTTGGGGGGAAAATATCTAATACTATTTTAACCGTAAAAGGAATCTGTCCAGGAAGGACTTGGCCGCCCGAGGATATTGTTTCCGAAATAGAAAGTGCGAATTTAACCTCAACGAAACTTCATCTTCCTCTTGACGCCGTTGTTTCTCCGAACGAAGAGGGGAACGTTTATGTTAGAAAATCGGCAATTGGGAGCGTAAAAAAAGACGAATTAATCTTGGATATTGGACCAGAAACTATCAAAATGTTTTCTAGAATTATTAAGTCAGCGGAAACAATAGTTTGGGCGGGTCCTTTAGGTTTTTTTGAGAAACCATTATTTGAAAAAGGGACAAAATTAATTGCTGAATCCATTGTTAATAACGATAACGCCTTTAAAGTTGCTGGCGGTGGCGATACCATTTTTGCTTTATCAAAGTTTCACTTAAGAGACAAATTTAATCACGTTTCTACGGGGGGAGGAGCAATGCTAAGTTTTCTGTCTGGAGAGAAATTACCCGGAATTGAAGCGCTGAAAAATAATAAGAATTAAGAATAAAAAAAGGGTTATACGCAGATGTTCTTAATTCTTAATCTTATCTACAATGGCTATAGAAATTAAAAATTTACGAAAAGCGGCAAAGCGGATTAAAAAAGCGATAAAATTCGGAGAAAATATTATTTTATACGGAGACTCTGATTTAGACGGCATAACATCAGTTATAATCGCAAAAGAAGCTATTCAAAATTTAGGCGGCAAAATTACAGCGCTTTATTTTCCTAACAGGGAAAAAGACGGTTATGGCTTAAACGAAAAAGCTATTTCTTATTTGAAAAAATATGCCCCTGCTTTGTTGGTAATCTTTGATTGCGGCATAGGAAACTTTAAAGAAGTAAAAATTGCCAAAAAACTTGGATTTGAAGTAATAGTTATTGACCATCACGAAATATTGGGAAAACTTCCCGACGCCTCAATTGTTGTTGATCCGAAGCAGAAAGGAGATAAGTATCCGTTTAAGCAATTCGCTGCCGTTGGCATTTCTTTCCGTTTAAGTAACTTGCTTTTAGGAGATAAAATGACGAATGCTCTCCGCCAAAATTTTTTAGAATTGGCTGCTATGGCCACTATTGCCGATATGATGCCAAGGATTGAAGACAATGAAGAAATAATTAAAGAGGGATTGAGTTCAATAAGGGAAAGTTGGCGGCCTGGAATTCAAGCTTTATTTAAGGTAGAATCTTTAGAGTTAGATTTTTCTGAAACAGCAGAAAATGAAGGCGCAGAAAAGAACAATGCAAAGCAGCAAGCTGGCTTTAACTACCTATCTCCTATTCAGCAAGTTGAAAAAATAAATTCTTTATTAAATATTCCTGAGGTCGAAGATGACTTTCCAATAACTTTTCAGCTCTTAACCTGTTCAGACAGCAAGAAAGCAGAAAAATTAGTTAGAAAACTGTTTAAAAAAAATATTAGAAAAAGAGAAGAAATCAAAGAAATAACACTTTTTCTTGAAGAAAAAATTTCAGAAAATCCGCAAAAAACAATTATTTTCGAAGGAGAAAGAGGGTGGAAATTAATCTTATTGGGAACTCCTGCCTCAATTATTTCTAAAAAATATCATCTTCCAGTATTCTTATATAAAAAAGGGGCAGAAGAAAGCCCTGGAAGCGTTAGAGTGCCAGCCGATTGTAATGCTGTTAAAGCGATGGAAAGTTGTTCTGATTATCTAATTACTTACGGAGGTCATCCTCTAGCAGCCGGATTTAGGATAAAAAACAAAAATTTAGATAAATTTGAAGGTTGTTTAATCAAATATTTTAAAAAGAATAGGGGATAAATAACTAATAGAATTTATGAGAAAATTAATAATTTATACTGACGGAGGTTCACGAGGAAATCCTGGCCAAGCAGCGGGAGGAGTTGTTTTTTGCAATGAAAAGGGCCAAATAATTAAAAAATATTCTGAGTATTTTGGAGATAATTTAACTAACAATGAAGCAGAATATAAGGCCTTGATATTTGCTTTAAAAAAAATTAAAGCACTTTTTGGCAAAAAATTGGCAAAAAATTCTGAAATAGAAGTAAAGTCTGATTCAGAGCTTATGGTTAAACAGTTAAAAGGAGAATACAAGGTTTTAGATTCTAAAATACAGTCATTGTTTTTAGAAATTTGGAATCTTCGTTTTGATTTCCAAAAAGTAAAATTTAGGCATATAAAGCGGGAAAAAAATATTGAGGCCGATAAGTTGGTTAACGAAGCCCTAGACAATCAAGGAAACATTCAAAAGCTAATATATTAAATCTAATATTTAGCGTTTGTTATGAAGAATTATCGCGCATTAGATTTAGTAATTTTTTTAATTGGTTTAGAGTAAAAGAAAAATCCGCCGAAAGGCGGATTTTTCTTTTTAGTAAGACTATAAGCCGAATTCTGTTCCTGTCCCATATTACTATGGGACAATCAATGGCCATCTATCTATGCGAATTACTTTTTTCCTTCAACAGGCTCGGATCAAGCACCCATTGGGTTATAAATCTTGATTATCCAAAACTTGCTAAAGGATTTATTCTTGCACCCAGTAAGGATTTAGCCGTTTCACTAAAACATTCGCAAAGCGAATGTTCACGCAATCCTAATCAGACCAAAACGGGTCTTAGAACGGATTTAGCGTCCATGTTTCCATGGTACTTCCCCTGCTAAAAGCGGAGGGGACCTTTGCGCTTTTGCGCTCAGGCGTCTCTGTTCGCACCTCTTTCCCGCTGAAAGCGCGGGGAGACAGTCTTATTAAGAGCTGCTACCGTTTAGACCAAGCACCTAACAAGATTAAGCGCTTGGAATGGGTGTTCGGACTTTCCTCTAAGCGCTCAATAGAATTGAACGTTCAGCGGCCATTCGTCTTACTAATAATATTTTATAATAAATTTAATGTTTTTGTCAAGAGGTTGTATAAATTCATAATTATTCCGGGAAATTCAAATATATTAACAGAAGAATCAAATTTTTAGAGATTCTAATGTCTTAATAAAAAACATGTCGGGAAAACTTTACATCACTTCTTGATAAACTTACGGTTTTGACATATATTGTTATATAGTTCGTTAAAAATACAATATATTTTCTATTATGGCAGATATTTAGATACTTTAAATCTTAACGCCTAAGAATCTATTGCAATAGGCAGTAAATAAAAAAAGGAGGTGAATGTAATGAAAACAGAAAGAGCGAAGGAATTGTGGCAGGAACTCTTGGAGCAAAAACCAACCAATGACGACCTATGTTATATTATTGATTTGGTTGAACCTCTAAGAGAGCAAGCTGGTCAGAAACTCTTGGAACAAGAACCAACAAACGATGACTTACGTCATATCATTGAGCGGGTTGAACCTCTAAGAGAAAAAGCTTGGCAGAAACTCTTAGAACAAAAACCAACCAATGATGATCTGCGTTATGTAATTGAGTGGTTTGATTCTCTAAGAAAACAAGCTTGGCAGAAACTCCTGGAGCAAGAACCAACCAATGACGACCTGCGTTATGTTATTGAATGGGTTACGCCCCTAAGAGAGCAAGCTGGTCAGAAACTCTTGAGACGAAAACCAACCAATGACGACCTGCGTTATGTTATTGAATGGGTTGCGCCTCTAAGAGAGCAAGCCGGGCAGAAACTTCTGGAGCAAAAACCGACCAATGACGACCTGCGTTATGTAATTGAGCGAGTTGCGCCCTTAAGAGAGCAAGCTGGTCAGAAACTCTTGAGACGAAAACCAACCAACGATGACCTGCGTTGTATTGTTAATTGGGTTGAGCCATTAAGAGAACAAGCTTGGCAGAAACTCCTGGAGCAAGAACCAACAAATGACGACTTGCGTTATGTTATTGAATGGGTTGAGCCATTAAGAAAACAAGCTTGGCAGAAACTCCTGGAGCAAGAACCAACAAATGACGACTTGCGTTATATCATTGACTTGGTTGTGCCTCTGAGAGAGCAAGCTTGGCAGAAACTCCTGGAAAAAAAACCAACAAATGACGACCTGCGCTGTA
>CAYZZO010000003.1:0-15462 GCA_964483075.1 uncultured Candidatus Saccharibacteria bacterium
TTTTTTATATTTTTTATCTTTCTTAATTTTTTCTACTTTAACAACGATCGTTTTTTCGCTTTTATTGGATACTATAATTCCTTTTAGTTGTTTTTTCGGCATAATAATTTTAAATCCTAAATTTTAATGTCTAAATTCTAATCCTCCAAATTTAAAACTTGTCTAAAACGCTATAATTTTTAATTTAGAATTTGTTTGAAGTTTAGGATTTAGATTTTTTATCAGAATTTATTTCTGACAAAAAAGTTAGTATTCTTGCTATCTCTTTTTTTATCATACGAATTTCACGCACATTTTTTACTTTCCCTGAAGCTAAATTAAAACGGAGCTGCCTTAACTTCTCTTTTTTTTCTATTAGCGCTTCTTTCAATTCTTTTTTCGACTTTTGCTTTATTTCGAATGCTTTCATGGTATTAATATTTTTTAATAAATTTTGTTTTTAGGGGTAATTTATCCGTTGCTCTTCTAAACGCTTCTTTTGCTTTTTCTTCTGGTATTCCTTCTATTTCAAAAATAATTCTTCCAGGATTTACTGGAAAAACATAATGGTCTACCGTTCCCTTTCCGCCACCCATTGGGACCTCTGTTCCTTTTTTAGTCACAGGCTTATCAGGAAAAATCCTAATCCAAAGTTTACCCCCCTTTCTTAAATATCTAATTATAGCTCGCCTTGCCGCTTCAATTTGTCGTGAATCCACCCACTTCTCTCCTAAAGATTTTAAGCCATAGCTTCCAAAAACAAGCTTGCTTCCTCGAGTCCTGATTGTTTTTGAGGCTCTTTTCCGCCATTTTCTGTGTTTCACTTTTTTTGGCGCTAATATTGCCATAAAAATAAATTTTAAATTTTAAAACAAAATTTTATTAATCAAATTTTTCTCCTTTGTATATCCAGACCTTTACTCCAATTACTCCGTAAGTACAATGAGCCTCTGCCTTAGCGTAATCTATATCCGCCCTAATGGTTTGAAGAGGAAGCTGCCCTTTCCTAAGCCATTCCCTTCTAGCAATCTCAACGCCGTTCAGTCGGCCTGATACTTCTATTTTCACGCCTTTAACTTCTTTGTTGATCATAATTTTCCCTATTGCCTGTTTTAAAACTCTTCGGTGGTTCACTCTTTTTTCTATTTGCTGGGCAACCCATTGGGCGCTAAGGGAAGCGGATGTCCAAGGATTTCTAACCTCTCTTATCTCGATTCTTACTTCTTTCTTTTTTGGCTCTCTCCCGAGAGAAGAATTTTTTTCTTTAGCTGTCGATTTTTTCAAAGGATGAGAAATTTCTTGATTTTTATTATATCTATTCTTCCCAAGATCCTTTCTTGCTAATTTTTTATATTCACCTAACTCTTTAGTTGTAATGATTTTTTTAATAAGTTGTTGCTTTAAATTTTCAACTCCTTCCCCTCTTCTGCCGATGATTATTCCCGGCCTGCTACTAAAAACAATAACATTTAATTTATTAGAAAATCTTTCTATATCTATTTTCTCAACGCCGGCTTTTTTAAGTTTCTTTCCCAAAAATTTTCTAACCTTAAAATCCTCCTCTAAATTATCGGCAGGTTTTTTATAAAATCCTCTCGAACTCCAATCAGATATTTCTTTTATTCTATATGCTTTTGGGTGAACTTTATGAGACATAAATTAGATTTAAGTTGTAAGTTTCTTTAATCTCTTTAAAATGCTTTTCGTCTAAAAATGCGTTTTATTCCTCTTTCAATTTTAGGCTTAACTTTCAACGGCTGCGTTTTTGGGTAGAATTTCGGCTGTTTAATTTTTTCCTCGCTTTCTTCGCGGATATGCGAACTAATTTTTTCATCTTTTCCTGGCATGTTTTTAGCAATAGCTTTCTTTTCGTTCTTGAGAACGCCTGTCTCTTTTTTCTTTTTTTCTTTTTTAACAAGAAGAGTTCCTTTTTCTGCTATTTTCTTTTTCTTTGTTTGTTCGGCTTTCTCCTTTGGCGCAATCTCTTCTAAAACTAAAGTTATATTAGAGCTTCTTTTTATGATTCGATTAACCAATCCTCTTGAACGCGGCCTCCATCTTTTATATTTTGGTCCTTCATTTACAATAATTTTAGAAATATACAAATTTTCTGCTTCAACATGAAAATTATTATGAGCATCGGCAACAGCCGCTTTTAAAAGTTTGGCTATCGGAGCAGAAGCTCTTTTAACGGTAAAATTTAAAACCTGTTCGGCATGCTTAACTTTATCTTTTCGAATAAGGTCTGCAACAAGCCGAACTTTTCTCGGTGATATTCTTAAGTAATTTAGTTTAGAAATTATAGGCATAGAATTATATTGTTATCTTGCTATGTTGCTATCGCTTGCTTCACTCGCTTATTGTTGTATTGTCGATAGTTTAGCAACATAGAGCGATGCGGCAACTTATTTCTTGGCTTTTGTCTCTTGTTCTCTCTGCATTTTTCCTCCATGTCTTATAAATTTTGTGGTTGGAGAAAATTCGCCTAATTTATGGCCCACCATGTCCTCGTTTACACGAACCTCAATATGCTCCTTTCCGTTATGCACTCCAAAAGTAAAACCAACCATTTCTGGAACAATAGTAGAAGAGCGAGACCACGTTTTTATCGTAGACTTGTCTCCTGCTTTCATTTTTCCAATCTTTTTTAATAATTTCTCGTCCACATACGGACCTTTTTTTATACTTCTAGCCACTTTGCTGTCAATTGCCAATTGACCATTGGCAATTGACTTTTTCTGTCAAATACCAAGTGTCAAATACCAAATGTTTTATATTATTTTTTCTTTTTCTTCTTTCTCCTTTGAATTATGTATTTATCGCTTTTCTTTTTCTTTCTTGTTCTTTTTCCTAATGCATGTTTTCCCCAAGGGGTTTTTGGATATTTCAAACCGATAGATGTCCTCCCTTCTCCCCCTCCATGAGGATGGTCAACAGGATTCATTGCTTTCCCTCTAACGGTTGGTCTTATTCCTCTCAGGCGATTTCTTCCCGCTTTTCCAAAAACTGTATAGCGCCATTCCGGACGCGAAACCGATCCAATAGTTGCATAAGAATCCTTAAGGATTGTTCTAATTTCCCCAGAGGGCATTTTTAAATTAACATGTTTCTCTTCCTGAGCCAAAACTTTCGCCGCTGTTCCGGCCGATCTTACTATTTTACCTCCTTTTCCAGGTCTAATCTCAACATTATAAACCATCGACCCAACAGGAATATTCTCAAGTTTCATTCTGTTTCCTATTTTAAATTTTGCCTTTTCAGAAGAAATTATTTCATCTCCTATTTTCAATCCATTAGCTGCTAATCTATAACGCTTGTCTCCGTCTTTATATTCTAAGAGAGCAATAAAGGCTGTACGATAAGGGTCATATTCTAGGGCAATAACCTTTGCTGGTATATTAGTTTTTTCCTGGCCAAAGTCAACAATTCTATATAATTTTTTACTCCCTCCCCCACGATGACGAATAGTTATTCTGCCAAAATTATTCCTTCCTGCTTTCTTTTTTAAAGATAAAAGCAATCGTTTTTCCGGTTTCTTTTTAGTTAATATTTTCGTCGCTGAAATTTTCTTTTTCTTTTTCATAAAAATACAACAATATTATTTTTATTATCTAGACAACAGTTCTATCTTTTGACCTTCTTCTACTCTAATTATTGCTTTCTTATATCCTTTCTTCCATCCTGTCTGCTTTCCCAGTTTTCTTTTTTTCCTATGAACGTTAATAATCTTAACATCAATTACATTGACCCCGTATACGTCTTTAATCGCTTTTTTAATTTCAATTTTATTCGCTTTATGGCTTACCTTAAAAATATATTTATTCTTCTCGCTTAAATCGGTCGCTTTCTCTGTGATATGAGGAGAACTTAAAATTCGGTAAGCTATCTTAGAAACTTGCTTCTTTTCTTTTTTTCCCTTAATCTCAGATTTTTCAACAGGAGGAATTGTCCCCGAAACCCTCTCTTCTTTCTTGGTTTTTAGGACATCCGTTTTCTCGATATGTTTTTCTTTTATTTTCTTTTCTTTTTTTGGTTCAATTTTTCTTTTTTTACCCGAAGAAGGCAATTTTATTTTTGCCTCTTTTGTTTTTTTCTCTTCTTTTCTCTCCTTTTCCTGTTCCGTTATTTCTTTATCTTTTTTAAATACATCTAATAAGCCCATAACTATAATTCAAAAGTTTTTAATGAATGTTTCTTTAATCACCTTTATCGCTTCTTTTGGCATAATTAAATACTTATAAGAAAGTAAATCTAAAACATTAATATCTCTTGCTTGAATTGTGGAAATTTTAGGAATATTTCTGACAGAAAAAATTATATTATTATCTAATTTTGGCAAAGCAATTAACCCGGAACCATCCTTAAGGTTTTTAATTTTTGATTTACCTGTGGGACGAGTCTCATGATTTAACCAACTTTCAATCATTTTAGTTAAAAGTTTAGTTTTTGGTTTCTCTATTTTTAAGCCGTCTACAATCAAAACCAGGTTATCCCTTGCTTTGGCCGATAAAACCATAAACAAGGCCTTTCTTCTCATTTTCTTTGTTATCTTTTTTTTAAAAACTCTCTCTGTTGTCGGACCAAAAGTTACTCCCCCTCCTTTCCAGATAGGAGAGCGATTTGAACCTGCTCTTGCCCTTCCTGTGCCTTTCTGTCTCCAAGGTTTTTTCCCTCCCCCACTAACTTCGCCCCTATTTTTTGTTTTAGCGATACTTCTCCTTTTATTCGCTTGTTGACCTAAAACAACCTGATGGACTAAGTCAGAGTTCATTGGAATATTAAAAACTTCATCCGGCAATTCGGTTTTTTCTATCTCTTCTCCTTTTTGATTGTAAACAGAACATTTCATAAGCCTAAAAAATTTGAAATTTGTTAAAAATTTCTAATTTCTAACAATGTCCCTTTTCTGCCTGGGATCGCTCCTTTTATTATTAAAAGATTATTTTTTGTATCTATTTCCGCTATTTTTAGGTTTTTAACCGTTACCCTCTCGCCGCCCATTCTGCCCGGCATTTTCTTTCCTTTAATTACTCTTTGAGGGAAAGCTGAACCAATTGAACCAATCGTTCTCTCTTCGTGCTTAGTTCCATGAGTTGCTGTCTGGCCGTGAAAACCCCACTTTTTCACTCCCCCTTGGAATCCCTTTCCTTTAGAATTTCCCGATATTTTTATTTTTTCTCCTTTCTCGAAAAGAGAAACGTTTATTTCATCTCCAATTTTTATTCCTTCTTCTTTATTCTCCACCCTTTTCCCGTTAGCCCTGAATTCTCTTAAATATCTATACGGTTTTCCTTTCTGCGGTTTTTTTATTTTCTTTTCTTTCTTTAATTTTTCAAATCCGATTTGTATTGCCTTATATCCATCTTTTTCATTAGTTTTAACTTGGGTAACATAACAAGGACCTGCCTCAACTACAGTAACAGGAACAACATTTCCTTTCTCGTCAAATATCTGGCTCATTTCTATTTTTTTTCCAAGAATAAATTTCATGATTTAAGGTAATAAATAAAAATGTCGGAGATAATCCGACATTAATAGATTATTCCTCTAATTGGTTTCGTCAAATTGAGAATAATTTAAAAAGAAAATTCATAATATAAGTAAAAAAATTCGTCTGTTTCTTTATATTTTTACTTCAATGTCAACACCAGCAGGCAAAGTTAAATTTACCAAAGCATCAATTACATTCTGGTTTGGATTTAAAATATCAATTAATCTTTTATGAACTCTCATCTCGAATTGTTCTCTACTGTCTTTGTGGACAAAAGAAGAACGATTGACTGTATATTTATGGATTTCTGTCGGCAAAGGAACTGGACCAAGTACTTCAACGTCATATCGCAAAGCTGTCTCGACAATCTGCCGAGCGCTATTGTCTATCACTTTGCTGTCATATGCTTTCAGCTTTATTCTCAATCTCGACTTAATGTCATTCTCTTCTTTAATTACTTTCTTGGTAGGCATCTTAAATTAAATTATTAAATTCCCTCCTTTTTTCTAAATAGAAACTTTTAATTTCCATCTGAAAGGATGCAACAATATAACAATTATTTTATAATCTTGCTAACTACTCCCGCGCCTACTGTTTTTCCTCCTTCTCTGATAGCAAATCTCTGTTTATCTTCGAGAGCAACCGGAGACATTAATTTAACAGTTAAGCTAACAGTATCTCCCGGCATTACCATTTCTGTTCCTTCTGGCAAAAACACATCGCCGGTTACGTCGGTAGTTCTAATGTAGAATTGCGGCTTGTACCCCTTAAAGAAAGGAGTATGCCGACCTCCTTCTTCTTTGGTTAAAATATAAATTTCTCCCTCAAATTCAGTGTGAGGAGTAACTGTTCCTGGTTTAGCTAATACCTGGCCCCTTTGAACTTCTTCTTTCTTGAAACCCCTAAGAAGAATTCCGACATTATCTCCTGCCCTTCCTTCGTCAAGCATTTTATTAAACATTTCTATACTCACCGCCACTGTTTTCCTTGTATCTCCTAAACCGATTAATTCTACTTCTTCGTTCGGTTTAATTACTCCTCTTTCGATTCTACCAGTAGCAACAGTACCTCGACCTTCAATGGAAAAGACATCTTCAATGGCCATTAAGAAAGGTTTATCTGTATCTCGAACAGGTTCTGGTATATATTCGTCCAGAGCTTTAATTAATTCTAAAATTGGTTTTGCTGCTTCATCATCTGCTGACTTACATTCTAGCGCTTTTAAGGCAGAACCGCGAATTACTGGTATTTCGTCTCCAGGAAAATCATATTTTTTAAGAAGCTCCCTAACTTCCGATTCAACTAAATCGACAATCTCCGGATCATCAACCATATCGGTTTTATTTAGAAAGACAACAATTGAAGGAATACCAACCTGACGAGCAAGTAAGACATGTTCTCTTGTTTGCGGCATCGGACCGTCAGGGGCAGAAACCACCAAAATAGCACCGTCCATTTGAGCAGCACCGGTAATCATATTTTTGACATAATCTGCATGTCCAGGACAATCTATGTGAGCATAATGTCTTTTTTCTGATTCGTACTCCAAATGAGAAACAGAAATTGTAAGTCCCCTGTCTCTTTCTTCTGGGGCGGCATCAATCTGGTCAACGCTCTTTTCTTGTTTAGCTAATCCTTTTAAACTTAAAACATGAAGAATGGCGGCTGTTAAGGTGGTCTTTCCATGATCAACGTGACCAATGGTACCAACGTTTACATGTGGTTTTGTTCTTTCGAATTTTTCTTTGGCCATAATTTACAGAATTATGAATTATGAATTATGAATATCAATCCTTAACTCTTAACTCTTAATTCTTAACTTAGTTTTGTTTATATTTGTATATTATTATATTTTAAAAAAATGTCAACTTTTAACTTTTGAAAATCGCCGGATTAACGCCTTTTACCATCAACAACCTCTTGAGCTATATTTTGAGGAACCTCCTC
This sequence comes from uncultured Candidatus Saccharibacteria bacterium, assembly GCA_964483075.1. GTDB lineage: Bacteria > Patescibacteriota > Minisyncoccia > Minisyncoccales > GWA2-38-27 > CAYLWZ01. Next base: position 7,418 of record CAYZZO010000003.1, read on the forward strand.
GTAACGGTCGAATTCCATTGTAAATGTTCCTCTCCCCTCTGTCAATGACCTTAATCCAGTTGCGTAGCCAAACATTTCCGCCAAAGGAATAGTGGCGTCAATAACTTTCAAGTTTAATCTATCTTTTGTTTCTTCTATCCTTCCGCGCCTTGCCGATAAGTCTCCAATTGTATCTCCCAAAAAATCGGAAGGGATAATAACCTCCAATTTCATAACCGGCTCTAATAGAATAGGTTTTGCTCTTTTTGCCGCCTCTTGAAAGGCAATAGAGCCAGCAATCTTAAAAGCATTTTCGGAAGAATCAACTTCATGAAAAGAACCGTCGTATAGAGTTACTTCCAGGTCTATCATTGGATATCCCGCTACAATCCCTTTGTCTGCCGCTTCCTTTACTCCTTTTCCAACTGCCGGAATAAATTCTCTTGGAATAATACCTCCCTTAATTTCATCTATGAATTTAAATCCCTCCCCTCTTTCTTTCGGCTTAATTTTTAACCAAACATGACCGTACTGGCCACGTCCGCCAGACTGCCTGATATATTTTCCTTCCGCTTTCGCTTCTTGTCTAATCGTCTCTTTATAGGCAACTTGTGGCCTGCCAACCTTAACATTCACTTTGAATTCGCGCTTCATTCTGTCAACTAATATCTCAAGATGCAATTCGCCCATACCGGAAATAATAGTTTCACCAGTTTCTAGGTCTTCTTTTATTCTAAAAGTCGGGTCCTCTTCTGAAAGTTTCTTAAGGGCCATACCCATTTTTTCCTGGTCAGCTTTTGATTCTGGTTCGACACGAATAGAAATTACCGGATCCGGAAATGTTATATTTTCTAAAATAATTGAACCATTCTCGTCACAGAGAGTATCTCCTGTTCTAGTATTTTTTAATCCGACGGTAGCAACAATATCCCCGGTAAAAACTTCCTTTACCTCTTCTCTTTCAGCTGAATGCATCCTTAAAATTCTTCCTATTCTTTCCTTTCCGCCGGTTGTTGAATTTAAAACATAAGAACCGCTTTTCAAGAAACCAGAGTAAACACGAAAGTAGGTCAAGGTTCCAACGTATGGGTCTGTTGCCACCTTAAAGGCAAGAGCGGAAAATTTTTCTGAATCATCTGCTTTTCTCTCTATTTCCTCTCCCGTCTTAAGGTCAGTGCCTTTTACGGAAGGAATATCTTTTGGGCTAGGAAGATAATCGCAAACAGCGTCAAGCAATGGTTGAATTCCTTTATTTTTTAAGGCGGAACCGCAAAACACCGGTATCAATTTATATTTTAATACAGAATGACGTAAAACTTCTTTAATGCTTGCTACTGTAATTTCTTCATTCGCTAAATATTTTTCCATAAGCTTTTCATCCTCAGAAACAATTTTTTCTATCATTTTCTCCCGCCATTCTTTTGCTTCGGCTAATAAATTTTCTGGAATTTCTTCTTCTTTAACTATTTGTCCAAAATCGCCATCAAATTTTAGCGCTTTCATTTCTAAAAGATCAATTACTCCTTGAAGATTATCTTCTTCTCCAATTGGAATTTGCAAAGCGACAGCATTAGGTGAAAGCTTTTCCAAAATAGAATCAAAACTCTTTTTAAAAGAAGCGCCGGTTCTATCTAATTTATTTATAAAGCAAATTCTAGGAACGTTAAATTTATCTGCTTGACGCCAAACGGTTTCTGACTGAGGTTCAACGCCGGCCACACCATCAAAAACAACAATTGCTCCATCTAAAACCCTTAAAGACCTCTGGACTTCGGCTGTAAAATCAATATGGCCCGGCGTATCGATAATATTTATTTGATATTCGTTTTCTTTTGTCTTTTCTCCCCCTTTCGGAATCCAAAAACAAGTAGTGGCAGCAGATGTAATGGTGATTCCCCTTTCTCTTTCTTGCTCCATCCAGTCCATAATTGCTTGACCGTCATGGACCTCACCGATTTTATGGGAAATTCCAGTATAAAAAAGCACCCGTTCGGTAGCAGTTGTTTTTCCCGCATCGATATGGGCTATGATGCCAATATTTCTAATTTTCTCAATCGAATATTGTCGCATAAATTTTTAATTATCAATTATCAATAAATTTTCAATGACTAAATTTTCAATTAAAACCTCTAAGCGAAAGAAATAGTTTTGAGGACAATTCGCAAGTAGCAGCGATTTTTCACTGGGAAAAATCGCGTGTCCTCAAAACTATTTCTCGAGCGCCTCACCAGGCGAAATGAGCAAAGGCCCTGTTCGCTTCAGCCATTCTATGCGTATCGCTTCTCTTTTTAATAGCCCAGCCCGTATTGTTGGCAGCATCCATTAACTCAGCTGCTAATTTTTCCCTCATTGGCTTTCCTTTCTTTTGTTTAGCGCCTTTAATTATCCACCGTATAGACAAAGTTAATTTTCTATCTCCCCTTACTTCAATTGGAACTTGATAAGTCGCGCCACCGATTCTTTTTGATTTTACTTCAAGTAACGGAGAAGCATTTTTCAGTGCTCGCTCAAAAATATCTAACGGTTCTTTTTTTGTTTTTTCTTTAATAATACCAAAAGCGCCATAAACAATCTTTTTGGCTATGGTTTTTTTGCCCTTTCTCATAATCTGATTAATAAATTTAGAAACGGTAATATCGTTATAGAAAGAATCGGGCTTAATTGGATATTTTTTTATTTTTTTCGACATAGCGCTTTTGCCTCCTAAGATAAATTCTAAATTTAAATTTATTTCTTCTCTTTCTTGGTTCCGTATTTGCTTCTTCCCTGCTTTCTATTTTCCACCCCTCCAGCATCTAAAACCCCCCTCACTACATGATACCTTACTCCCGGCAAGTCTTTAACTCTCCCTCCCCGTATAACAACGACAGAATGTTCTTGTAGATTATGACCCTCTCCGGGAATATAAGCAGCAACTTCCATTCCATTAGTTAAGCGAACTCGAGCAACCTTCCGAAGCGCTGAATTCGGTTTTTTGGGTGTAGCGGTAAAAACTTTCAAGCAAACTCCTCTTTTAAAAGGAGATGGATATTTTTTCGGCCTATTTTTAAGTGTATTAAAACTAAATCCTAAAGCAGGCATCTTGGAGCCCTTCTTTTTCTTTTTTCTAGGATTTTTTATAAGTTGATGAATTGTAGGCATAATAAAAAACCAAATTTTAAGTCTTAAAAATTCAAAATAAAATAAGTGTCAAGCACTTATGTAAAAGTTAACAAATAATTTTAGATTTGTCAATTAAATGGGCAGAGGAAAACCTGTAATTAATACAAAAACCCAGTTAATAATAGCTATCACCCAAGAAAAGAAAAAGAAAATAATAAAAAGCAGAATGGCAAAGCCGAATTGTTGTAAAAATATCTTTACTTTTATGGCAGAATAAGGAAGGAAAGTAAAGAGAATATGGGAACCGTCTAGAGGTGGAACAGGTATTAGATTAAAAATGGCCAATAAAAGATTAATATAAACAATGTAAGAGAACATCTGGCCAAGCCCAAAAAGCGAAATTAATGACGGAAAAAACCTTAACGGTAATCCAAAAACAATCGCCAATACTAAATTTACTGCCGGGCCAGCTAATGACACTTTTAAAGAGCCGTATTTTTGGTCACGAAAATTATAGGGATTAATAGGTACTGGTTTTGCCCAGCCGACTAGAAAAGGGCTTCTTATCATAACCAAGAACAAAGGAAGAAGAACCGATCCAATAGGGTCTAAGTGTTTAATCGGATTTAAGGTAAGACGGCCAGCATATTTCGCTGTCGGATCGCCCAAATGATAAGCCACTGCCCCATGAGCAACTTCGTGAATAACAATGGAAAAAAGTAAAACAATAATTAAAAAAATATATTCCATGGTTATTATGGTATCATACTTGAAAAACTTTTGGAATACTGGTAAGATAACTACATAAATTTTCAATTTTTCCCGCCTTTGGCGGGATCCCGCTATGGCGGGACAATTTTCATTAAATTTTCAATTTTCAATTTTCAAACAGAACTTGTCGAATTTAAGAGAATATTTTGAAATTAAGTCATTAAAAATTCAATAGAAATTAAAAATTAAAAATTAAAAATTAAATTTATGTCTAAACACTGCGCTATATGCGGAAAAGGATCAATAATGGTTCAGCATCTAAAAAAGCTTCGGGGAAAATATAATCCGACAGGCAAAAAAAGAAAATACCCAAATTTGCAATGGATAGTTGTTCCTAATGACGTAAAACACCCCAAGAAAGCTATTCCTTTGCGAGGTAAACGCGTTTTAGCTTGCACCAAATGTATTAAGGCAATGGCTATCAAATAAACGCACTAATTCCGGGGTGTAGTACAGCGGCAGTATGCACGCATGGGGTGCGTGCGACCCGGGTTCGATCCCCGGCACCCCGACCAAATGCAACTTTCCAATTGTGAGAGAAGAATTATAACAATAGTTCTCTAAATTTTAACTTTTAGCAAGGAGGCAGAGATGGATGGAAAAGATTTAGACAAAATATATAAAAGTAAGTAATAAAAATAATGCTTCGGCGAAAACAGGGATAAAATCTCTAGTTGGAATAGAGTTTGTTTCTCGAAATAATCCAAATTTCGTTAGTTAATAACTAAGTTTTTGAAAAATAAAAAATCCCCACAAAAGAGGGATTTTTTATTGCCCCGCAGTTTTCAGAAAGAATTCTTAGATAATCATTCAAGTGGGTATCCGCAAATACTCGCCAAGACGAATATCGATATGAGATTCCCTTCAAAATAATTATAGTCCAGAATCTAGCTATAAAACCACGAGGCTATTTTTAATTTAGCATCAATTAATAGAGATGTCAATAGCTCTTATATCTTCAAGGCCCTTACAATTTGTTTTATCATGGAAACAACAACCGGCGGGGGCATTAAACTATAAGACGGGACTCCATCGTCATCCGGAATCTGCCAAGGTTTTTCGTTTATCGTTATTTCGTTTGTATTATCGTTTAGTTTATAAACATACTCGGGCGTAATTTCATAATCATCGACAAATTCTTTCGCTTTTTCAACTGGAATAGAATTCCTTAAAAGAATTTTTGGGATTCCATGAAGAGAAAAAGCGCTTTTTATTAATTCCCCATCTTTATTTAATCTCTCCCTTATGGGTTTTATACCGAGTTCATCTCCTTCTTTTTGAACCATCCTCGCTCCTTTTCCTTCTTGCGCAGAGGGACAGTTTGGATTATCGCACATAAGATAAAATTCTTTTTTTTCTTTATCGTAATCAACTTTTTTTGTCGCCAGAAGCTTTAAATTCCTTGAGGTTTGGCAAACGGGACAAACTACTCTATATTTTATCCTTTCGTCAATAACAGCTTCTGGAACATCAATCAAAATAAAAAAATCCGGGTCATCGCGATAATTAACTAAATCACGAAAAAAAAGCGAATAGGAAACCTGATCTAAGTCCCGGGGAAATCCGTCGATAAAAAGAGCCTTTCTGCCTCTTTTTGCTATTTCTCTTTTTGCCAAAGCTAAAATTAATTCAGAAGGCAAAAGGGTTTTAGTGCTTCTGTTTTCTAAGGAAGAAATTATTTCTTCTAAAGATAAAAATCCGCGATAATTTTCTTTCAAAAAACTAATCAATTTTTTTTTCTTCTCTTCGTTCACCACAACTTCATCAAGCTCTCTGACCATGTCCCCTATCGATAAATGTTCTATATGATCATTATCAACTATTTCTTTGAACATTTTGGCGTAAGTCCCCTTGCCAGAATTTTTTTTGCCCAAGAGATAAGCGATAAAGGTTTTTTCTTTTAAATACTCTCTCAATTTTTTTATCTCTTCTCCTGCCTTTAATTCAAAATAATCTCTTCTTTCCTCGGGAGACGTCAAGTCGAATTTTTCTGATACATCTTTGATCTTTGTTTTAAATAAAGGAAAATCCATAAAATTATATTATTATTTTGTTACGTTGCTCTTTACTATGAAGCTATTCCCGGTAGAAAAAATTTTAATATCGCCGTTGATATCTGTTCTTAAAACTTTTATATCAAATTTTTTAAGATTTGCCAATGTTATATCGCTAGGATGGCCATATTTATTATTCTTCCCAACAGAAATAACAGCTATCGTAGGAGAAACTTTTTCTAAGAACTCCGGCTGGCTGGATGTTTTACTGCCGTGATGGGCAATCTTCAAAACATCAGAATCTAAATTATTGCTATTTTTAATTAATTTGTTTTCAACCGGCTTTTCTATGTCTCCGGTAAATAAAAAAGATGTTTTCCCATAAACTAATTTGCAAACTATTGAAGTATTATTTAAAGATTTAAACGTTTTACCTTCTAAGCTGTTGATAGGATATAAAACATCTATAAAAGACTCGGGCATTACTACCCTTTCCCCTTCTTTGGCAATTTCGATATTGGCTCCTTCTTCCTTAATCAATTTATTCCACTCTTTCCATTCGGGTGTTTCTTTTTTAACGCCGGTCCATAAAATATTTTTAACACCGTAGTTTTTCAGAACTTCAAGCAATCCAAATAAATGATCATGTTCTGGATGGGTTAAAATTATTAAGTCGATATTCCTATCGTAAAATGGCATTTCCTTGTTCAATTTTTCTAAAATTAAGGAAGTCGGGCCACCGTCAATAAGAATTTTCTCTCTCTGCGGCGTTCTGATAAAAATGCTGTCTCCCTGCCCGATATCTAAAAAATCAACCATAAGCAGCTGATTTTTACTCAAGTCGTAAACAGCGGCAAAAGCAAAGATATTTGCGAAAATAAGTCCAGATATTATTAGAAAAACTAATTTTCTATTTTTCATCTGCCTTTTCCTCTTAATTTCTACTAAATAGCTCTCCACTTTTTCAAAAAAGTGGAGAGCTATGGTTCGAACCGAAAAAATTTACAGAGATCCCATTTATTTTAATTTTTCAGCTTGGTCTTTTGAAAGCACTCTCCAGCACTCATGTTCTCCAGCGGTTGATTTAGCAACTGCAAAATACCTATCCCTGCCTTTTGCTTGTTTTTTAACAATCCTGTAATCGCCAGTGGTAAATTTCTTTTTTAGTTTTACGTCGTAAAAACTTAATTCTTCTTTTGCCATAATAATATAACGCATACACCCGCTTTTAGTTCGGGGATTGCGCAGTAAATCAAAAATTAATTTGCCGACCTTTTAATCGTTTTCTTTTGGGGGACAAGATACAAGTCCTGCTACTTTCATTATTTATATAATGTTAATTCAAAGAAAACCAGTAGTCAAGAGACAATTTAATTATAATGATGTTATTTTAAATTTTATATCTCTTTTGTAACGCGATTTCAGAGAATAATACTTTGTTAATAATTTCGCCCGTTCTAAGACTTTCTTGCTGAATTTTTCTTTATCGTTACAATTACAAATCAAAGTCACTGGTCCGGGATAGTTCTCCATTTCAATTATAATATTTCCTTTTCGGACTAATTTCTTAATTTTTAAGTTTTCTTCTTCGTTCCTACCTACAATTATCTTCGCCTCGCGGTTATTAGAAAACCAAAAATGCCTGCCAAGTTTCAAAAGGGCGATATCTCTCGCGCCACACCTATGGCAATTCGCCATTAATTCCTTTAATCTCTTGCCAAATCCCAAGTCCGTGAGAAGACAACCGCCAGCAGGAGTTGGATAGTGTTCAATATGCCACTTTTCCGCTAATTCTATCTGCTTTTTCCGCGAACGGCCGGAAATATTCAAAAGTTTTTCTCTATCCACTAATTTTTCTTTCTCTGGAACAGTTTCTGGCAGTAATTTTGCCGAAAGAGGCCTTAAAACATAACCAGAAAGCGAAGATTCTTTATCTATTAAATATAGAGACCTTTTATTTTGAGTCATCGGTCTTTCTCCCAATACTTCTCCGGTAGCTATAAAATCAAAATAATCGTTTTTTAAATATTTCTTTGCACTTTTAAACATTAAAATACGGCAATCAATACAAGGATTCATAGACGAGCCATATCCATATTTCGGATTTTTTACTATTTTTAAATGCACTTCTGAAATATCAATATATTTTATTTTTATGCCTGAATCTTTGGCAAATATGATCGCCTCTCCGGTAGGTAA
>CAYZZO010000004.1:0-13834 GCA_964483075.1 uncultured Candidatus Saccharibacteria bacterium
AAGAGGCGAGAAAAACAATAAGGCGTTGGCGAGAAGAGTCTTGGAACAAAATCCAGGATGGATTTAGAAAAGGAGAAATTCGCGAAGATGATAAATTCAAAGCAAAAAATAAACTTCAGGAATTGATGGACGAATATAATGAAAAAATCAAGGAAATAGGGGATAGAAAGAAGAAGGAAATAGAGGATTGATATAAAACCAATGTATTTTTGGTTAATCCAAATGAGTTAATTTTAGATTTTGGATTTTATCATTTAAACTTTGTTTGACATTTGGATTTTGGATTTTGGATTTTAATATATTGTTTGGGTTGTTATAAGTTATAAGTTATAAATTTTATTATGTTTTTATCTATTATAGTCTTCGTTTTAATTCTTAGTTTTTTAGTCCTTTCGCATGAATTTGGTCATTATATCACGGCTAAAAAATCAGGTGTCAAGGTTGAAGAATTTGGTATTGGCTATCCGCCGAGAATTTTCGGAGTAAAAAAGGGGGAAACAATTTATTCTATTAACGCCATTCCTTTTGGCGGTTTTAATCGTCTTTTGGGAGAAGACGAAACAGACGAGAAATATCTTAAAGATCCTCGCAGTTTTAATTCAAAATCAATCCTAAAAAGGGCTTTAATAGTTTCGGCTGGCGTTTTAATGAATTTCCTGGTAGCTGTTGTTATTTTTTATTTTCTTTTGGCTTTTAGTGGATTTAGCAGCCAGCAATATTTAATTTTTGATTACCATTTTCCTTTCGGAGAACAGCAAAATTTTCCTTTAATTTCATTTGTTGCTAAAAATTCACCAGCAGAGAAAGCGGGCATTAAACAAAAAGATATTGTTTTAAGTGGCGCTTTAATTCCCTTAAAACAAGCAAAAAATATAGTTAAGTTTAAAAATGCCAATCAGTTTGTTGGATTTGTTAACGACAACAAGGGAAAAGAATTATTTTTAGATGTTAAGGGGTTGGATTCTAAAAAAGTAAGGGAGCTAAGCATTGTTCCTCGCGTTAGTCCTCCGCCAGGAGAAGGCCCGATTGGAGTCGGTCTTGGCAATATGGCTGAGGTTAAATATAAAAGTGTTCCGGAAAAGATAATGTCTGGTTTTTTGCATTCTTTTAATCTTTCTCATTACTCAATGGTAGCCCTCGGCTATTTAATTGAATCTTCTTTTAAGGAGTCAAGCATTAAGCCACTAACTTCGGGCGTTGTCGGTCCGGTCGGAATTTTGGCCATAACGGAGATAACTCTAAAAGCGGGAATAGTGGCCGTTTTAAACCTGATTGCTTTATTCTCTTTAGCTTTAGCTCTTATGAATATACTTCCTTTTCCTGCCCTAGACGGCGGTCGGCTCTTTTTTATAGCTATAGAAGGTATATTCAAGAAAAGAGTTCCACTTAGTATAGAAAGAAAAATAAACTTAATTGGATTTTTGATTTTGGTTTTACTTTTAGTTGTCGTAACGTATAAAGACATAATACAATTTAAAGATATCCTTTTTAAGTTTTAAATTTTAACTAAAAATTATTAATCATATGTTCCAGTCAAAACTTTTTTATAAAACATTCAAAAAATCCCCAAAAACAGCAGAAATTATTTCTCATAAATTATTATTAAGGGGTGGGTTTATTTCCCAGCTATATTCCGGTATCTATAGTTTTTTGCCTTTAGGATATAAAGTTCACAAAAAGATAGAGAATATTATTCGCCAAGAAATGAACTCAATAGGAGCTCAAGAACTATTTTTGCCTGCCTTACATCCGAAAAAACTTTGGCTAAAATCTGGACGATTGGACCATATGGATCCGCCCCTTTTTAGTGTTAAGGACAGGCATGAAAAAGAATTTGTTTTGGGCTCAACGCACGAAGAGGTTATTACGGACCTGGTAAGGTCTTATCTTGGCTCTTACAAAGATTTGCCTTGGGCGCTTTATCAAATTCAGGAAAAATTCAGAAACGAAATGCGTTTTAACGGCGGGCTTCTTCGAACAAGAGAATTTGCAATGAAAGATCTTTATAGTTTTCATTCTGACAAAAAAGACTTAGAAATATTTTTTAATAAAGTCCTTCTTGCTTACGATAAAATTTATAAACGCTGTGGCGTGAATGCTATTAAAACTGAGGCTTCGGGGGGATCATTTACTAAAGAAAAAACATATGAATTCCAGGTATTATCTAAAATTGGAGAAGATAGAATAGTTTTTTGCCCGAAATGTAATTGGGCGGCTAATTTAGAAACGGTAGAGGCGGGAAGCATTAAAAAATGTCCGAATTGCGGGGGAAAGTTAGTCGAGAAAAGGTCTATCGAGGTTGGCCATACCTTTAGACTTGGGACAAAATATTCTGAAGCGCTTGATCTCTATTTTACTGACAAGGATGGATCAAAAAAGCCGGTAATAATGGGGTGTTATGGCATTGGAATAGGAAGGTTGATGGCGACAATTGTTGAGCTTAATCATGACAAAAAAGGAATCATTTGGCCAAAAGAAGTAGCTCCTTTTCAATTCCATTTAATTCAAATTAGCAATAGTAAGAAAGTTAAAAAGGCGTCTGAAAAAGCGTATAAAGAGTTAAGAGAAAAAGGTCTTAATGTGCTTTATGACGATAGAGAGGAGAAGACTCCGGGCGAAAAGTTTGCCGAATCTGATTTAATAGGAATCCCGTTTAGAATAGTAATTAGCGAAAAAACATTAAAAAAGGATTCTGTAGAGGTTAAAAATCGCAATGAAGAAAAAACTGTATTAGTAAAGACAAAAAATTTAGTGAAATTTTTAACCTCGAAATAAAAGTTTACGCATTGGTTTTATGTTTAAAGAATTTTTTTCTCATTTTTCGGACAATATAGCGATTGACTTAGGGACGGCGAATTCTTTAGTGTATGTCCAAAATAAAGGGATTGTTATTAATGAGCCTTCGGTAGTAGCTTTAAATAAAAAAACTGGCCAGATTTTAGCGATTGGCCGAGAAGCGAAAAAGATGGTTGGTCGAACCCCGGCCTATATTGTCGCTACCCGTCCTTTGGTTGACGGAGTGGTTTCTGATTTTGAAGTGACGGAACAAATGCTTAAATACTTTATTGAGAAGGTTCATAAAAGAAAATTTATTTTAGGTCCTCGCCCTCATGTTATCGTTGGTATTCCCTATGGCGTGACCGAAGTGGAAAAAAGAGCGGTTTGTGACGCGGCGAAAAACGCGGGAGCAAGAGATGTGTCTTTAATAGAAGAACCAATGGCGGCCGCTATCGGCGCTCATTTAGCCGTTCAGGAAGCAGGCGGAAACTTTATTGTCGATATCGGAGGAGGAACAACTGAGGTAGCTGTTATTTCTCTTGGAGGAGTAGTCATCGCAAAAAGTATTCGTATTGCCGGAGATAAACTGAATAGGGACATAGTCGAGTTTGCCCAAGAAGAGTATAAAATACTAATCGGAGAAAGAGCGGCAGAGGAGATAAAAATAGGCATTGGTTCTGCTTATCCATTTTATTCTGTTGAAGATTCTGGGGGAAAAAATAATTTAAGAAAAAGAGGCTTCTCTGGCGTTAAGTCTAAAGAAAAAAAAGAGCTTCCTCTTAGGGGGAGGAATCTTGTTACTGGATTGCCGGAAGAAATATTAGTTTCCGAAGACGATATTAGGAGAGCTTTGGCAAAATCAGTTAAACAGATAATTACAACCGTAAAAGCAACAGTTGAAGAGACCCCTCCTGAAATTTTAGCTGATATTATGGCAAAAGGAATTTACTTAACCGGCGGAGGAAGCTTGCTAAAAGGATTAGACGCTTTAATCCAAAGCGAGATAAAAATTCCCACCAAGATCATTGAAGACCCTCTTACGGCGATGGTAAGAGGGGCGGGAATGGTTTTAGAAAATCTTGATGATCTCCATGAGACTTTGACAGAAACAGAAAACCTTGAGGTGCCGAAGTAAAAAATTAAGAATTAAAGAAAATATTATGATAACAAAAGAGGAAGTAAAACATATAGCGAAACTTGCCCGTTTGGGTATCACGAAAGAGGAGGAAGAAATATTCCAGAAAGACCTTTCTTCTATTTTAGATTATTTTGATTCTCTTAAGAAGATAAATACCTCCTCTGTTAAGCCGACTTTTCATCCGGCCGAGCATTTTTTAGAAAGAAGTTTTGAAGAACTTAGGAAAGACGAGGCAAAACCTCAGTCGGAGAGAGAGGCAAGCGAATTGAGGAAAGATTTTCCAGAGAAGGAAAAAGATTATTTAAAAGTTAAATCAATACTTTGATTGAAGAGTAGAGAGTAAAAATTTCACTTTTTATCTACCATTTACCACCTTCTACCTTTCACCCTTAAAATTATGGAACTTTACGATTTAGACATTGTTAAAGCCCATCAAGGCCTAATAAAAAAAGAGTTTTCTTCTTCCGAATTAACCAAATCTATTCTCGATAGAATTGAAAAAGTTGACGGAAAAATTTCTGCCTTTTTAAGTGTTACAAAAAAAGAAGCGCTTTCGGCGGCAAGAGAAATTGATAACCTGATTGCTTCTGGCCATAAAATTTCTCCTTTAGCTGGCATACCCTTAGCTGTGAAGGATAATATTTTAACCAAGGGAATAAAAACTACTTGTGCTTCTAAAATTTTAGAAAATTATGTAGCGCCTTATGATGCCACCTCTATTGAGAAACTTAAAAAGCTTGGTTCGATTATTATAGGGAAAACGAATTTAGACGAATTTGCAATGGGCGCCTCAACCGAAAATTCAGCTTTTTTTACAACGAAAAATCCCTACGACCAAACAAGAGTGGCAGGAGGAAGCTCAGGCGGTTCGGCAGCAGCGGTAGCAACCAATATGGCTGTTTACGCCCTAGGTTCTGATACGGGCGGTTCTATTAGGCAACCTGCTTCTTTCTGCGGTGTAGTTGGATTAAAACCAACCTATGGGACGGTTTCTCGTTATGGATTAGTTGCTTTTGCTTCTTCTCTTGACCAAATAGGGCCTCTTGCTAAAACAGTTGATGACGCTAAAATTATCTTTGATGCTATTTCTGGGAAAGATGAATTAGATTCAACAAGCGTTAAATCAAGGGTTAATAATCGTGAGCCAGCCCCGTTTAGGGAAGCAGAAGTCAAAGGCCTCAAAATTGGTGTGCCTAAGGAGTATTTTATTAAAGGGACAAGCCCAGAAGTCGAAGGGATAATAAGAAAAGAAATTAAAAGATTCGAAGATTTAGGAGCGGTTATTAAAGAAATTAGCCTGCCCCATACAGAATACGCTTTGCCTGTTTATTATCTAATTGCTACTTCTGAAGCTTCAGCAAATTTAGCGAGATACGATGGAATGAAATATGGATTGTCGAAATCAGAAGGCGATAATTCAAAGGAAAAACTTATAGATATTTATCTGAAAAGCAGGGGAGAGGGTTTTGGCAGCGAAGTAAAGAGGAGAATCATGCTTGGCACTTACGCTCTTTTTGCCGGTTATTATGACGCTTATTATTTAAAGGCGGAAAAAGTTAGGACTTTGATAAAAAATGATTTTGAAGAAGCCTTTAAAAAAGTTGATGTTATTTTTACTCCCGTTTCACCAACAGCTGCTTTTAAAATAGGAGAAAAAACCGAAGACCCTCTTTCAATGTACCTTTCTGATATTTTTACAGTTTCCGTTAATTTAGTTGGCTTGCCTGCAGTTTCTGTGCCTGCCGGTTTTACAGATGGCTCTACTCGCCACATTTTATCGGATGCAGGCGGGATGCCTGTTGGTCTTCAGATTATTGGAAAGCCGTTTGAAGAGAATAAGATTTTAGAAATAGGTAAATTAGTTTATGGCGGAAGCAGTTAAAATTTTTTATATTTTTATCGAATTTATTACTCATCCCGAGAAGAGCAGATTTTTTATCTACATCGAAATTCTTTTCATAGTTGCCTTTGCCTCTTTGCTCTTTTTTATAATTGTTCTGCTTTTTAAGACAAGTTGGTTAAAATATCGAGTTCTAGAAAATTTAATGGAATTTACGACATATAAGCCGGCCATTGCTAAAGGGCCTATGAGAAAGTGGTCTAAGGTTGTTAAAAAGCTAGAAAGCGGTGAAGAGTCGGAATATAAACTAGCTATAATCGAAGCAGACGATTTGCTCGAAGATACGCTCAATAAGGCGGATTATAAGGGAAAGACATTAGAGGAAAAATTAAATCAATTAGACCCGCTTATTGTTCAAAATACAAATGAAATTAAAGAAGTTCATAAAGTTCGTAACAATATCGTTTATAACCCTGAATATAAATTAACATTAGAAGAAGCGAAAAGAGTAATAGGTGTATACGAAAAAACTTTTCACAGCTTAGGGCTGTTTTAATAAGTTGCGTAGTTATAAAATATCTCAAAAGTCCAAAATAGATTGGCGTCTTGCGACGGGTTGACATAATTTTTAAAAAGATTATACTGTAAAGGAATGAAAGAGTAGTAAGAAAAAAGGTCGGCTACTGTTAAAACGCTAAAAGAAAATTAACTTGAACGATTTATGACTAAAGAAACAAACGATAAAGAATTTCTTGAATATATCGTTAAGGAATTGGTAGATCATCCGGAAGACGTCAAAATTGAAAGAAAAGTTGACGAAATGGGAGTTCTACTTTCCCTGAAAGTAAATCCGGAAGATATGGGCCAAATTATCGGCCGAGCCGGTTCTACCGCCAGAGCTATCAGGTCTTTAGTTCGCATTGTCGGGCTTAAAAACCACGCCAGAGTGAATTTAAAGATCGAAGAACCTGAAGGCGGAAGAGCGCCTGCTCAGGAGAAAAAATCTCCTTCTGAAGAATTGGACGATTTAAAACTTTAATTTAAAAGTTTACATTTTAGAAAAATAGCGTTATTATGTTTTTAATAACGCTATTTTTTTGTGATTAAATTCGATATTATAACAATTTTTCCGAAGATTCTCGAATCTTATTTATCAGAAGGATTAATCGCTAAAGCCCAAAAGAAAAAATTATTAGAAGTAAACATTGTTAATTTAAGAAATTGGGCTGACGATAAACGTAAAACTACCGATGGTCGGCCTTTCGGCGGCGGGCTTGGAATGGTAATGTTGATAAAACCAATTTACAAAGCAGTTTCTGCCTTAAAAAGGAAAAAAAAAGATAAAACAAAGGTAATTCTGTTTACTCCGCGAGGAAAAAAGTTTAATCAAAAAATAGCTTATCAATTTAGCAAACTTGACCATTTAATCTTTATTTGCGGCAGGTACGAAGGGGTTGATGAACGCGTTGCGAAACATATAGCCGATATTGAACTATCAATAGGTGATTATGTTTTAATGGGAGGAGAATTGCCGGCGATGGCAGTAACGGAAACAGTTTCAAGGCTTATTCCAGGCGTGATTGGCAAACCAGAGTTGTTAAAAGAGAGAATTTCACCTCTTCGTGGTAGGGGAGGAAGAGGATTTATTGAATACGCTCAATATGCTCGTCCGGAAGTATTTTTTCCAAAAAAAGGATTAAATTGGCGAGTGCCAAAGGTTTTGCTTTCTGGAAACCATAAAGAAATTGAGAGTTGGAGAAAAAAACACAGAAAGGTTGTTTCTTCTTAATTTGTAGTTTTTCGGGGTTTATTCTTGAAAAAGTTGAAAAAATAAGATTTTTATATTAAGATAAGAAAACAACGGGTAGGTGGCGGAGTAGTCAAACGCACCAGTCTGTAAAACTGGCGGCTTCGGCCTACGGGGGTGCAAGTCCCTCCCTGCCCACATAAAACCGAAAACTATAATCTCGAAAATAAAAACCTAGTTGCCCGGATAGTTCAGTGGCAGAACGCTTTCTTGGTAAGAAAGAGGTCGGGAGTTCAATTCTCCCTCCGGGCTTAAAATAAAATTAATACTATGGCCAAAAAGAAAAAACCGTTTATAAAACTTCAATGCCAGAAATGTAAGCATATTAATTATTACGTCCATAAGTCAAAAAAGATGGCAGAGGAGAAATTGGAATTGAAAAAATATTGCAAGTGGTGCAAGAAGCATACTATACACAAAGAGGTTAAGTGATTTTAAACCCATTTTTTAAAATGGGTTTTAGGGGGCAGGATATGGGGGCATAAGCTAATTGGTAAACTTCGGGTCTCCAAAACCCGTTTTCTAGGTTCGAGTCCTGGTGCCCCCGCAGAAATTAAAATTTTTAGCATTTTAGTAAATTAGTAGAATAGCTCTACTTCTTTTTTTTGCTATTAAACCTACGAAGGATAATTCTTTGTATTCCTCTTTTTCCTTTATTTTTTAAAAAGATTAAGGTAAAATAAATAAAATGCTTAAGATAATTAGTGAGTAATAGTTATATGTCAATACTTAAAATCAAAAAATTTAATGAGCCAGTTTTAAGAAAGAAATGCTTGATAATAAATAAAATAGATAAAGAAGTAAAAGATTTAGTCGTTAGTATGGCCCAGACAATGGTGGAGAATCAAGGAGTCGGATTAGCCGCTCCTCAAGTTGGAGAATCAAAGAGAGTAATTGTCGTCGTAACGGATCTAGAAGGGCAGGGAATATTTGAGTTAATTAATCCGAGAATAATTAGAAAAAGCAAAGAAATGGAAACAGGAGAAGAAGGTTGCTTAAGTTTTCCCGGTATTTTTCTTAAAATAAAGAGAGCAAAAGAAGTAGATGTCGAAGGATTGGACATAAAAGGAGAGAAAATACGCTTAAAGGCGAAGGGTCTTTTGGCTCGAGTTTTTCAACACGAAATAGACCATTTAGATGGTATTTTGTTTTTTCATCGCTTAAATTTTGCCCAAAAAATTAAATTTAGGATAAAACATCCTTCAATAAAAATGTGAATTTAATAGATTCTTTAATTCAAGTCGGATGGTTAAAAACACCGAGAATAATAGATGCTTTCCGTAAAATAAAAAGAGAAGATTTTATTTCTGCCCGCATTCCGCTTTCAGCGGGAGGTGGTGTTGCAGGCGAGCCAGGGGAATTAAAGGAATTAGCAGAAATCGACGAGGCTATGCCTATCGGATACGGTCAAACGATTTCCCAACCGGCAGTAGTTGCTTTTATGTTAGAAAAATTAAAACCAGAGCCAGGAGATAAAATATTAGATATTGGTTCAGGTTCTGGTTGGACAAGTGCTCTCTTGGCCCATATCGTCGGTAATAAGGGAAAAATTATATCGATAGAGATTATTCCTGAATTAAAAGAATTTGGCGAAAAAAATACAGCTAAGTATGGCTTTGTAAAAAAAGGCATTGTAAAATTTATCTGCGCTGACGGCTCAAAGGGGTATAAAAAAGATGCTCCTTTTGATAAAATTTTAGCATCGGCGACAGCGAAAAAAATTCCCGAAGAATGGAAAAAACAATTAAAAGTTAAAGGAAGGATAGTTGCTCCGGTTAAATATTCAATTTTTGTTTTAACGAAAAAATCGCCTTCTTTCGCTAAAAACATGAAGGGTAGAAAAAAAGAATTTGAAGAAAAAGAATATCCCGGTTTTGTTTTTGTGCCTCTAGTTTAATATATGAAACGATTTTTTTTGATTTTTATTTCAATATTTTTCCTATTATCTTTCTTCTATGCTTATAAAGAAATTTATTTCCCCTTGAAGTCGGACAATTCCCAAAAAGTTATTTTTTCTATCAAAAAAGGAGAAGGATTGGGAGAAATTTCTGATAACCTGAAGAATGAAAATTTAATTAAGTCTTCTTTGATTTTTCAGGCCTATCTTCTCCTAAGGGGAGAGGGGAGCAAAATAAAAGCAGGAAGATATGAACTTTCTCAGGCGATGAATATTCCAAAAATAGCAAAGAAATTGATCTCTGGCGAAACAATAAAGGAAAAAATTGTTATAATTGAAGGATGGAATTTATACGATATAGGAAATTATCTTGAGAAAAAAGGGGAAGTTGATTCAAGCGATTTTGTCAAATATTGCCAAGAAAATAAATTAGAGGGCTATCTTTTTCCAGACACTTATGAGCTTAATCCGGAAAGCAGTGTCAAGGAAATTACAAGTAAGATGATTAGTAATTTTGAAAAGAAATTGAGCCCGGATTTAAGAAAAAAGATTAAAGAAAGAAAAAAGACTATTCCGGAAATCATAACAATGGCCTCTTTGATTGAAAAAGAAGCAAAAGAGTTTAAAGATAAGAAAATTATTTCCGGAATTTTATGGAAAAGATTAAAATATGGCATTCCTTTACAAGTTGACGCAACCGTAAATTATATTACTGGTAAAAGTAGCATAAAAGTTTCAAAAGAGGAGACTAAAATTGATTCCCCTTATAATACCTATAAATACAGGGGGTTGCCATTTGGTCCTATTTGTAATCCAGGAATTGAGAGCATAATAGCAGCAATTGAACCGCAAGAAAGCAAATATCTTTATTATTTATCTACCAAAGAAGGAAAAATAATTTTCAGTGAGACATTAAAAGAGCACAATAGGGCAAAAGCAAAATATTTACGGTAGCTATGATCTTATAATAAAAGTATAATATAAATGAGTTCGGAGAGAAAAAAAATAATAATGATTGTTGCTTTTCGCGATTTCCGCGACGAAGAATATTTTATCCCTAAACAAAATTTTGAAGCTGTTGGATTTGAAATAAAAACAGCTTCGAATAAAAAAGGAATAGCTTTTGGCTCTGAGGGAGGGGAAGCAGACATTGATTTATTGGTGGAAGAGATAAATTTGAATGATTTTGATGCAGTAATTTTTTCCGGAGGTTCAGGCTGTTTAAAAAATTTAGATAATGAAATTTCTTATAATCTGATAAAGGAGGTTATTCGTCAAAGTAAAATTTTAGCTTCGATTTGTATTTCTCCTGTAATTTTAGCCAGAGCGGGAGTGCTAAGAGGGAAAAAAGCGACTGTTTGGAGTTCTAATATGGACAAATCGGCCGTTAAAATTCTAAAGGATTCGGGCGCTAATTACCAGAAAAAAGCAGTAGTTGTTGACGATAAAATAATTACTGCTGCCGGCCCCTTTGCTGCCAAGGAGTTTGCTAAAGCAATAATTCAAAAGCTCTAATTGTAAGTTTATAAGCTATGTTAAATTATTCAGAAAGTATTCCTCTAATCATTTTTGGTTTAATTGTTATGGCAATTTTTTTGTTTTCTCTTTGGGGCATTTCTTTTATCTTAGGGTCTAGTGAAAACGAAGAGAAAAAGAAAAAGGGGAGAAAAATACTTCTAAGCTCTCTCTATGGATTATTTATTATTTTTTTAATGATAATAACTTTTTTTACGGTCACTTACTTAACCGGGAAAGGAAAGAAACTAGAACCATCTTCTCTTCCTGGAGAATTTCCTCCTTCTCCCACTGCGGTAAATAATATTTTACCTCCTCGCTTTATTAAAATAGGAGGATATTATTTTAATGGTCCTTGGGAGATTAGAGATAGTAATGTTATCTCGACCCCTGGCTTATATACAGTTTTGTGCAAAAATAATAATAAATACAATATAATTTATATGGGGAAAAAAGAAGCAAGTAAAGAATCGCTTAATCTTTTTAAGGGCGAGCAATATAATTGTTGGCTGGACCATTGCGGTAAAGAGGTTAAGAATTTATATACTGCTTTTTTCTGGAAGTATTCAGAAAAGTATAACGACAAAAAAGCAAAAAATATATTAGAAGGCATAAAGAATAAAATTAACCTTCCTTGTCCCGCTAAAACAAATAAATAACGTAACAAGCTTAATGCGTAATAATTTTTCAAGTTGCGGTAGGAAACATTATTGCTCATTAGGATTAAAAAATGGATATTTTGTTTTTTAAAAAAATAAATACTGAAAAAAGTTTAATTTATATTTTAATAGGAGCGTTTTTAATATTTTTTATATTTGTTTTTTATCTATCTTCCGTTCACAAAGCGAGAAAGATTGAACTTTTGAATCCCAAGGGAGGAGAGGAATGGGAAATAGGAAAAACTTACGAGATTAAATGGAAAGAGAGCGGCTTGAGAAGCGTTGGTATTGTTCTATTTAATGGAAAAGAAACAAAGTGGATTGCCAAAAATATCGCCGCTAAAAAGGAAAAATATGAATGGAAAATATATCCTGGGCAGAAATTAGGGGACGGCTATTCTATGGCTATACTTGAATATCCTTGGGTAAAGGGCAATAAAATATCTTATTCGAGGGGGACTTTCGCTATCTACTATCCAAAATCTTGGAGTTGCGATGATTTATCTGTAAAGAATGAATGGCCGTACATACCGAGCGATTTATCCTTGGACATGAGAAGGGTTTTTGTTACCGAGGGGGAATATACGGGTGATTTGGGTGGACTTCAAGGCGCCGATAGTAAATGCCAATCAGAAGCGGAGAAGCATGGTTTTAAAGGAAAATGGCATGCTTTTCTTGGCGGAGACGGAGATGAAGAAACAGCAATTAAAAGAATGGAGAAGACTCCAAGAGGAACGAATGGGATTTACGTTGAGGCGAACTCGGCTGGTAAGCTGATAAGGGGAGCGACTTGCCATCGTTTATTGGGCGAAAATTTCGATAAATTTTTGGAAAAGTTTTCAAATTCTTTATTGAGCAATAAAGAGAAATTAGATAATAATTTTTTTGACAATCTAAGCGATATTTGGCTTGGCAGGATTAACGAAAGAAGCAAGAAGAATTGCATATTAATATCTAGTTTAGCGTTAGATACCTATAAGCCGACTGCAGAGAAATATACTCTTACCGCCACTTGCCAAAATTGGACAAAAGGCAATAAGTTTGTTAATGGTTATCCTCAGGAGAAAAATCCCAAAAATTTTTCATTTCCTAGTTGTTATACGACAGGAGGAAAATTTACTGATGCGGTTGCTTTAGGCGGACTATCAGAAGGCCTTACTGGCGGAAGCGACGCTCTTAATCGGTTTACCCCTGAACAAGGGAAAGCTTGTGACGTCAAACAGAAACTTCTCTGTATAGAAGAATAAGAAAAGGGTTGACAAATTTTTTAGAAGGTATAAAATTTTTAATATTGCCGCAGACAATAGGTTTCGTTCTCAGCGAAATAAATCCTATCGAGGCTAATTTTCCCGTTAAAAGGGATAAGAAGCTGTCTGCGAAGACAGTTTTGTTATTATGCCGCTAACACGAAAACAAAAAGAAGAAATTATAAACAATCTGGAGGAAAAAGTATCCAGACAGAAATCTATAGTTTTTGTAAGTATTAAAGGGTTGAAAGCCGAAGAACTTTTTGAATTGAGAAAAAAATTAAGAGAAAAAGATTGCTTGCTTTTTGTTGTTAAAAAAACATTGCTAGGTAGAGTTCTTAAAGAGAATAAAATTAATTGCGACGTTGAAGAGATGGAAGGACAGTTGGCTGTTATTTTTAGCTTTAAAGATGAATTATCAGCAGCAAAAACTTCTTATAACTTTTCTTTGATTCCTGGCGCAAACAAAGGAAAATTAAAGATATTGGGTGGATTCCTTGAGGGCAGTTTTATGGATTCGGAAAAAACTATTGATTTGGCAAAGATACCGTCTAAAGAAGAATTATTAGGACGTTTTATTGGAAGCATTAAAGCTCCAATAGCAAATTTAACAATCGTTCTTCAGGGAAATATTAAAAACTTGGTTTATATTTTAAGCAAAATTAAAGCATAAATTTTCAATTTTCAATTTTCAATTTTATAAACTCAATAATTGAACTTTGTATATTGATTATTTTATAAATTTATGACCGAAGAAAAAAAAGAAGAAAAAAAAGAGATTGAAGAAAAGCCTCAAGAAGAAAATAAAGTTGAGGCAGAAGAATCTGTTCCTGTTAAGGATGAAAAAAGCGAAGAGTTAAAAGGAGAAAAAGAAGAAAAAGGAGAAAAAGGAGAAAAGGAAGACCCTGCTTTGACAAAAAGCGACGAAAAAGAAGTAGAGGTTCCAAAAAAAT
>CAYZZO010000005.1:0-13349 GCA_964483075.1 uncultured Candidatus Saccharibacteria bacterium
GGAAAGTTAAGACGAGCGAAACTTTATTACTTGAGAACAGCGAAAGGTAAAAAGGGAAAATTAAAAAATAGAAACTTATCCGAGGCTATAGTTTATCAAGCAAATAAAGAAGAACCCGTTAAGATTAAGACGGAAGCAAAAATTAAAGAAGTCTCGGAAGAACAACAAAAAGAAACTAAGAAAGAGCCAGAAGCGAAGGAAAAACAAGAAGGACAGAAAGAAGATAATACTGTGACGAAAAAACCCGATGAAGGGAAATGAAACTGACCGGATAGAATAGTGAACTTCTTGATAAACATAGGCGGACGTGGCGGAATTGGTATACGCACATGGTTGAGGGCCATGGAGGATTTTTCCTCGTGTGGGTTCAAGTCCCACCGTCCGCACACGGGCGCTTGGCGCAGTGGCTAGCGCGACTGCTCTACACGCAGTAGGTCGGGGGTCCGAATCCCTCAGCGCCCATTAACATATTGCGCAATAAATTTGTTTAAATAAAAAAAATAAATAAAATCAAGCATCTCCTTCTAGTTTTGCTAATCCATTAATCCGCCAATTAACTAAAAACTAATCTTGCCGCGGTAGCTCAGAAGTAGAGCACTTCTCTGAAAAAGAAGGGGTGGCCGGAGCATTACCGGCCCGCGGCACACATTACCCCTGCGACACTGCAGGGGAATCCAAGCGCGGGTGTCGTATAGTGGCTATTACACGGCGTTGCCAACGCTGAAACGGCGGTTCAATTCCGCTCACCCGCTCAGAATATTTAAATATAAGAAAATATTTATAATTTAGCGTCCTAACTATTGACATCTTGCTTTAAAATGGTAATATAACAAAACCCCAGATTTTATGGGGTTTTAATTTACACTTCATAAGAAATATGAACATTATTTTAGAAGAACCTCCATCACCTATTAAGAGAGTTTTAGCCATCTTGATTTTTATAGGCATAATAACAGCTTCTTCGAGCTTAGGGTTATTGATAAAAGCAAAAACTAAAATAGTTTTTAGTAATCCAAAAGTTTCTGAAAAAAATACTTTCTCAGGATTAAGCATAATTCAAGGGAATAGTCTTTTAGCAATGTCCAGTTCTATTGTGCCAAACGAGAATAAAAAAGTAAAAAAAATAAAGATGATAATAACCGCTTACTCAAGCGACCCTTATCAAACCGATGATACCCCGTTTATTACCGCATCAGGGGATATGGTCAGATATGGCATTGTTGCTAATAATCTTTTACCCTTTGGAACGAAAATTAAAATACCGGAACTATACGGCAATAAAGTTTTCGTAGTCCAGGATAGGATGAACCGGAAAAAAAGTTATTATCAAATTGATATTTGGCTTCCTGAAAACTGGCAAGCAAAAAAATTCGGCGTCAAGAAAACTTACGTTGAAATTTTAGAAAGTTAAAAATTACAATTCAATATAAAACCCGCGTCGCTAAAGCGGCGCGGGTTTTTGTTTACAATATGCGTTAAAAATACTTCAAATATTTTTCGCTACAGAACACCAGCCAATAGTAGCTCTCAATTGATTTAATTAAAGATTTTCTTTAACAAAATGTGGTTCGAATCGATAATCGTTGATTTTTATTACTGGTGCCCGGGGTGGGATTCGAACCCACACGGACAAAAGTCCAATGGATTTTAAGTCCACACTGTCTACCATTCCAGCACCCGGGCAAGCTTTTATAAACGGTGAGGCCAGGACGGGAATTGCACCCGTGTATAATGGTTTTGCAGACCATTGCCTTGCTACTTGGCTACCTGGCCATTATTTATACATATTGGGCATTAGGTTTATTATACTAATAATTTCTCTATTTTTTCAAGAATTCTATTTTTTTATCTCTTCTAATAATTCTTCTACCCTCGCTGCTTCCTCTGTTTTTTCTTCTTCTTTGAATAATATTTTGGGAACAGGTCTCATATTTAATCGTTTATTTAGTTCTTGCTGTATAGCATAAATTTCTCCATTTAAGATTCTTAAAGTTTCATTCGCCCTATTTTTCGGTATTGTTGATATAAATATTTTTGCCTGACTTAAATCCGACGACGACTCCACGCGAGTAACAGTTACTAAAATATCGTTTGGAAAATCAACCTCCCTCAAAATAATCCCGCTTAATTCTTTTTTTATTAAAGAGTTTACTTTTTTAATGCGTCCAGGCATAATAATAATTTTAAATAAAATTAATGTGTTTGATGTGATTAAAAGAACTGATAGTTAATAATTAATTATATTCCCTCCTTCCTCATTTCTTTAACGTACATCTTTAAAATATCTCCTTCTTCAATTTTTGCTTCTCCTCTATAAAGAACTCCACATTCAGACCCTTTCGCCACTTCTTTAATTTTCTTTTTATCCCTTTGCAGCTCGATAATTTTCCCTTCGCCAACCTTTTCTTCTCCTCGCCAAATTTCTAATAAGGCGCTTTGGCGCGCCTCTCCCTCGATTACTTTTCCTCCTACAATTTGCCTATTCTTTTCTGTCCGAAAAACACCTAAAACTTTAATTTTTCCTACATCAACACGAACCATCTCAGAAACAATTTTCTTTTCCAGTAAATTTCGAACCGCCTGAGCAAGTTCATAGATTATCTCAAAATTCATTATTGTTATTTTTTCTCGTTCTGCTAAATTTTTAGCAATAGGATTAACTTTCGTCCTAAAGCCAACAATTTTTGCTTTTGCTCCTATGGCTAATTTAACATCTGATTCGTTTACCATTCCTACTCCCGCTTTTAAGATTTTCAAAATAACTTTTTCCTGAGGTAATTCTTTTAAAATTTTTTCGATTGCCCCGAGAGATCCCAAAACATCGACTTTCAATATAATATTCACAATTTTTCTCCCCTGTTCAATGTCTAAAACCTCGTTCTCTTCTATGGGAATATCTTTTATTTCTTTTCTTGACGACTCTATGTCAGGAAAAACTCTAAATTTTTCTCCTACGCCAGGTACCTTTTCAAAACCAATAACAATAACCGGCATTGAAGGCAAAGCTTCTTCTATGGAATCTCCTTTAAAATTTTCCATAATTTTAATTTTGCCAAAAGTAGAATTAGTGCCTAAAATCTCATCTTTCTTCAAAGTCCCGTTTTGGAGAATTAAAGTGGCAGTAGGGCCGCGATTAGCGTCCAAATACGACTCTATCACTACTCCTTCAGCCGGCTTGGAAATATCTCCTTTTAATTCTTCCATTTCTGCTATCAATAATATTATTTCTAAAAGCTCTGGAATACCTTTTCCTGTTTTTGCTGAAACGTTTACAGAAGGAACGTCTCCTCCCATCGACTCGACAAGGACGTCTTTTGTCGCTAATTCTCTTTTTACTCTTTCTGGATCGGCTTCCGGTTTATCCATTTTGTTAATAGCCACGATCATTGGAATGTTTGCCTTCTTTATGTGTAAAATCGCTTCTTCTGTCTGAGGC
Source organism: uncultured Candidatus Saccharibacteria bacterium (assembly GCA_964483075.1). Classification (GTDB taxonomy): domain Bacteria; phylum Patescibacteriota; class Minisyncoccia; order Minisyncoccales; family GWA2-38-27; genus CAYLWZ01. Next base: position 3,437 of record CAYZZO010000005.1, read on the forward strand.
TTTACTCCCTCTTCTCCGGCAACCACTAAAATAGAAATATCTGCCACTTTTGCTCCCCGGGAACGCATAGCTGAAAAAGCAGCATGTCCTGGGGTATCAATGAAAGTAATCTTCTTGCCACCTTGCTCAATCTCATAAGCGCCAATATGTTGGGTTATTCCCCCTGATTCCTTAGAGGTAATTTTCAAGTCTTTAATCGCCTCTAAGATTGATGACTTGCCATGATCGACATGCCCTAAGACAACTACTACTGGAGGACGAGTTATTAATTTTTGTTTTTTTTCTTCAACCATAAAATAAGAATGTTTATATATTTTTAGCTTGTTTTACTATTTCTTTCTCTTCTTCGGATAACTGATATTCAGAATCTCCGCCTTTTAACGGCTTTGCGTAAACCCTATTCCCGTCTCTTGTATAAAGAGAAGTAATCACTACACCATCGTTGTTATTATCAAGCAAGGCAACAGAAAAACTTTGATTTCCCCCTACTCCAGAAAAAGGATTATATCTTTTTACTTTTATTTTTTGAATAGAAAATTTACTTCTTTCTTTTAAAGAATATAATTCCTTGTTAAGCGTAACAATTTTTTCATTTAATTTTTTGTATTCTTTTAGCAGGTCCTCAAAATTTTTTGGATATTTTTCTTTCTTTTTAAATAAATTAATCATATTTTTACGAATACTTAGGATTTATTAAGAGCGGAGGAGGAAGGATTCGAACCTTCGATGGCCTTGCAGCCATAGCAGTTTTCGAAACTGCCCGATTCAACCGCTCTCGCACTCCTCCCTTGGGACCAATACATAATAATGCCCCTACTCCGAGTCGAACGGAGATCCCAGCCTCCGGAGGGCTGTACTCTATCCATTAAGCTATAGAGGCTTTTCGCTCAGGATACATTGGTTTCCACTATTAAGTAAATATTCTGACGATTCCCTGCCTTATTTTTAATAATCCCGCTTTTTTTAACTTTAAATCCCGCTCTCGTGGCTAAACTTATTAACTCTTTTTTCGAAAACCAATGATAATACTTCTCTGCCTTCCGTCCCCATTTTTTAAATATATCTTTGAAGTCCAATTTCGACCTTCCAATTATCTTTAAAATAGTGTATTTTAAGAGTAAAAAGAAGTCTTTTGTGGTGTGGAAATTCCAAACCGTCAACATAAAAACACCTCTCCTTTTCAGAACTCTTTTAACTTCTTTAAAAAATTTTAAACGATTCTCTTCTGATGGAATGTGGTGCAAAACAGCAATAGCGTAAATTTTATCGAAATAACCATTGTTAAAAGGCATGTCTAGAGCGTTTACAACCAAGAAATTTCCTTTTGGATATTCTTTTTTAGCAAAATTAATTAATTTTTCAGACCAGTCAATTCCTTTTAAGTTAACCTTATTTTTGATGAAAAAATTATAGAAACGCCCGTTCCCACATCCTAAATCTAAAACCTTGTCTCCCTTCTTTAAGTAATCATCGAATAAAAACCTAACTTCCGGCCACTCTTTTTTCCTCGTCCCTGAAAACTCTTTAGCGGTAAGTTCATAATCTTCTTTTGTTTTAGTCAATAAATATTCTGCGTATTTTTTGTCCATTTATGAAAAATAAATTTTCAAAACTTGAATTGGCAATTCAAGAAATATCGAAAAATAAAATAAAAACTTTAACTAGTTTTTATTTACTCAAAAGAAAAATTGCCAAAAAGTTCGAGATTTCTATTCCATCTAACATTAAACTATTAGAAGCATACCACATTTCGATTAAAAATAAAAGATTAAAACCTGATAAAAATTTAGAATTTTTCCTAAGAAAAAGGAGGGTTCGTTCTCTTTCTGGCATAGTTAATGTCTCCGTTTTAACAAAACCATATCCTTGTCCAGGGAAATGTATTTATTGCCCTGGACAAAAAGGAATCCCGAAAAGTTATGTTTCTGGAGAACCGGCGGTTGAAAGGGCAAAGAAACTAAACTATGATCCTTATTTACAAGTCAGAAAAAGAATCGAAGCATTGAAGAAAGCGGGCCATCCGACAGACAAGATTGAATTGCGAATAATCGGCGGGACATGGTCATACTATCCAAAACAATATCAAGACTGGTTCGTCAACGAGTGCTTTCGAGCGTGTAATGAGTTTAATTTACTTAAGAAATCTAAAGGGCAAGATTTAAATATTAAGGCAATCTCAAAATTAAAAATTCAAAGCCAAAAAAAAGAACGAAAAAAGAACGAAAAAGCAAAGCATCGAATTATTGGCCTATCTATTGAAACCAGGCCTGATTTTATAAACGAAAAAGAAATAAAAAACCTGAGAGAGCTAGGGGTTACAAAGGTAGAAATTGGAGTCCAAAGCATATATGACGATGTTCTAGAAATAAACAAAAGAGGGCATAAAGTTAGAGCAACCATAGAGGCGACTAAGCTCTTAAAAAACGCAGGGTTCAAGGTTTCTTACCAAATGATGCCGAACTTGCCTGGTTCCAATTTTAAAAAAGATGTTGAAATGTTTAAAGAACTTTTTTTAAATTCAAAATTCCAGCCTGATTATCTAAAAATTTATCCCCTTGCTTTAGTCAAAAACGCTCCTCTTTATAAATGGTACAAGCAAGGCAAATACAAGCCTTATTCAAAGAAAAAATTAATTAAACTTTTAATAAAAATCAAAAAACAAATCCCTTATTATTGTAGAATTCAAAGAATAATCAGAGATATCCCCTCGGAAAAAATTATTGAAGGAGGGACAAAAATTTCGAATTTAAGAGAAATCGTTCAAATAGAAATGGCGAAAACAGGCTCAAGATGTAAATGTATTAGATGCCGAGAGATTAAGGAAAATTACGACCCAAAAGAAAAAATTTATCTATTTCGCCAAAATTACAATGCCTCAGAAGGAAAGGAGATATTTTTAAGCTATGAGAATAAAACAAGAACAAAGCTTTACAGTTTGCTGCGTCTTCGTATCCCTTCCTATTCGTTGAATCAAAATAAAGAAAGGCCTCTTTTACTTGTCTTAAAAAATTCAGCCATAATCAGAGAAATTCACACTTACGGACAATTAGTTCCAATAAAAGAGAGAAAAAAAGCTCCTCAACATAGAGGGCTTGGGAAAAAATTAATGAAAAAAGCAGAAAGAATTGCTAAAAAAGAATTCGGCTTATCTAAAGTCGCTGTAATTTCCGGAATTGGAGTTAGAAATTACTATCGAAAAATAGGATACCGCCTAAAAAACACTTATATGCTAAAATCTCTAAGCTAAAAATCTTCCTATTAAGGAGAAGAGCTCGGACTCCACCCTTTCTTATTTTTAAAAAAACTGGTCTTTTAACCAGTTTTAGAAATCGAAAAAGAAAAAATAAAATGATTATTTTACGCGAGAGACGCGAATTAATCCCGAGCAGGGAATAATCTCGATTCCTCTTCTTTCTAATTCGTCTAAAAATAAATTTACTCCCAAAGAATCAGAAGACATGTGTCCGGCAATTACCACATTAATATGGGCTGCTTCAGCTTCTTTTTTATGCTCTTCAGAGATATGCATGCCAACAATCGTACCAATACCAGATTGGGCCATTTTTTCATAAAGTTTTGGCGAACCCTCTGTTCCCCCGGTAATTTCGGTTAAGGCAATTTTACCACAACGATTTTCTGGAAGACCAACAAAAATTTTCGGTCCAGCTCCGATTTTCATCGCTTCCTTGTATTCAGGAATTTCTTTTAAGAAGTCGACTAACTCTCCTACTTTTTCTGGTTTTTTCTCTTCAATAAATTCTTTCAAAAATCTGGCCGCTAAATTATCGCAAGGAGTGTGAGAATTCATCAAATTGATCTTTAAAATCTTGGCAGCGTCAACCGTTCTTTGGTGGTTGGCTGAATTAACCCCCCTAGCAACCTCTGAAATTCTTTCCCTCATTAATCCTTCTGCAATGTTTATAGGAACCCCGTAAAAGTTTAAAACATCGCATTGTAAATCCATCACATCGGCTAAATGAGCCAAACCCTTCCCCATAGGATGGTGGGCAACAATTAGATCAATACCCCCAATTTTTTCGGCCATTAAAAGTTCCGCTGGCTCAATATCAATCCCAACTAAAATTTTTTTAATTTCTTTATCCTCGGCAATATGATAAATTCTTGAATCTAAATAAGGATTTTCTAAAGCTTCTTTGTCGAATTCTCTTTTTCCTTTCTCATCCATTTTTTTATATTTTTTTTCTTTATTATCCAAAAATCTTTTAACTCCTTCTTCCCCTCTAAAATCTGCCTTAGTTCCCATTTCCACCGCCAAATTATATATTTCTTTTATTCTCATGTTTTCTTACAAATCTTTTATAAAGTCCCTTGATTTGATTATTTTGTTCTTTAATATCTAAAACCTCCCGTCGTATCCGGGATTTCTCTCTCCTGATAAATTTGCGAATTGATCTCGGCATCTTTTTTCTACCCATAGATAATAAGTTTTAACAATCAGAGTTAAAAACAATAAAGATGATATCAAGCCAATTATATTGCTTCTCGTAATTGATAAATAATTAGGAAAAATTTGCTTCATGGCAAATGTAAGCTCCACTACGTTTAAATTTTAACTTAAAACGAAAGAGAAATCAACCTTTGATAAAAACCTGCCATTACTAAATAACAAGTTATCTATTAAATCTAATATGTGATGATTTTTCTACTGTAATTTAAATATTTCGGCTCCAAATTTCGTTACAAAAAATTATTATATATTGGATTTATTCCTAAAATTATATTTGTTTAGCCAATCTCTTGCTATTTGGCGATCATCCCAGGGTATTTTTTTACCTCCTTTTACGCACATCCATGGTTCTGATCCTTTACCGGTAACAATGACAATATCGCCTTCTTTGCTTAATTCCAAAGCATCTTTAATTGCTTTTTTTCTATTTAATATTTTAATTGCTCTTCCTTGTGCTCCTCGCGCCACTTGTTCAATGATTTCTATCGGATCTTCGTTATAAGGATCTTCGTTTGTAATAATAACTTTATCGCAATATTTGGCGGCAATCTCTCCCAAAACAGGTCTTTTCCATTTATCTCTTCCTCCTCCGCAAGAACCTAAAACGCATACCATTTTATTCTTCTTTTCTTTGTAATTTACGAGCGTTTGATAAACTTTTTCGAGGGCATCCGGCGTATGGGCATAATCAATAACTACCGTAATCGGTTTATCGGCAACAATTTCCATTCTCCCTGGAATAGTCTTTATTTCCAATAATGCTTCTTTGGATGTCTTTAATGAAATTCCTTGAGACAAGCCAAGGGAAATCGCCGCTAAAGCGTTATAGACATTAAACTTTCCCAATAAATTTAAATGAAATTTCGTATCATTAACTATGAATTCTATTCCGTCTTTGGAAATATCGATATTAGTTGCGTTGACAAACTCACAGTTCTCAATATTTAGCTTCTCGGCTTCCAACTTAGTGTTTAACCCATAACAATACCTCTGACTGGCTGGAAAAGATAAAAAATAATCTGCATTTTTATCATCTAGATTAATAATATGAATTTCTTTGGTCTCTTGAAAAAGTTGTTCTTTTGCCCGGCGATATTTTTCAAAACCGCCATGCGATTCAATATGCTCTGGGCTTAAGTTTGTCAAAATAGCTACATCAAAATTAATAAATTTGTGACGATATTGCTTAATTCCTTCAGAGGTTACTTCTAAAACGACATATTCACATCCAGCGTTTTTTGCTTGTCTTAAAAATCTTTGAGTTTTCATCCTTCCCGGCATAGTCATTTTTAGCATATTCTCCTTTTCCTCTTCCCCAATTTTAAATTTAATAGAAGAAAGCATGGCTGTTTTATGCCCTTCTTTTTCTAAAATTCTATTTATCATTTCCACCACCGTCGATTTCCCGCTGGTTCCGGTTACTCCAATGACAATTAATTTTTTGGCGGGAAATCTATACAAAAAAGCGCCTATTGCCGCCAATAGGCAATGATAATAATTTAAAAAGAAAGAAGGGATAAATCTCTTAATAAATTCTTTCATTTTCCCAAAATTTTTAGAGACTCTTTTATTCTCTGTTCAACACCTTTTACGCCCTTTGGAACTTTAGACAAGGCTACTTTTGATTTCTCTCGAGAGAAACCGAGATTTACAAGCCCTTCTTCTGCCTCGTCTCTAGTTTTATTCTCTAGGATTGATCTTTTAGAGATATCTCTAATTTTCCCCGTAAGTTCTAAAATAATAGCCATTGCTTTTTTCTTCCCGATTCTAGGGATTCCCTCAAATAATTTTTCGTCTTGAGATAAAATTTTCTCTTTAATTTTTTCTAATGGTCCCAGGGAAGCAATTTCCAAAGATGCTTTTGATCCAACGCCGCGGATATTTTTCAATGTCTCGAAAAACTCAAGCTCTTTTTCGTTTAGGAAACCATAAAGATCGAGGATATTTTCACCAACATCAAGAGAACAAAACATCTCGACCACGTTATTGGCAAAACCCCCCTTTGTTTTTTCATTACCCTTATTTTCTTTATTCTGAACAATTTTCTTTAATTTAAATAATGTCTTTTGGGAAATAAAAATCTTATAACCAACTCCATTTACATCTAAAACAATGAATTTTTCTTTTTCCAAAATAATTTTTCCTTTAAGATATCTAATCATTTTAATTGTACGTTAGGTTTATTCTATCATATAGATGTTATTTAGGAAATTTAGAGTTGATATAGGCTATTGGAAATATTATTATTCAAAATAAATAATAAAGGGAAATGATTAAAACTACGATCTATTTGAAGAGAAAGATTTAGTTTTATAATCGGCCTATAGAACTAACCAATAAAAAAACTCTTCTATTTTACAGAAGAGTTTTTTTATTGATTTACAAACCTTGCTTTTTATTTAAAATTTTCGAAAAGAGACGATTTTTTAATAATAATTTTGTAAATATTTTCTAAAAAATCTCCGCCGGCATATCCAACTATAAAAGCAAAAGATGGGCTAAAATAATCCAATCCCAAAAAATTAATCCCCGTCCCCTTGACTGCCGCGGTAGAAAGAAGGCCGATTATGCCAGATAAAAACATCATTCCTAAAAAATAAGAAATTTCAAATTTAACATTTTTATAAGCAAACTGATGCTTTATAAAGCCAACTAATCCACGAATAGCTCCTCCTCCAAAGCCGGCGATAAGAATACAAAGATACATAAATTTATTTTGCCTAATCACAAAACGATTTAAGTGTCAGGCGATTATTCCGCTAAAAACGGAATGATTTGGCTAATTTCTAAAGTTTTAGCTTTTTTTGCCTAAAAGTTTTAGCAATTCCTTCGGCCATTTTTTTACCAAGCCGAGTTAAAAAGAAAGAAGTTTTAGGGCTGCCAGTAATCAATTTTTTCTTTCTAAGCGTCCTTAGGGGACGGTCAAGTTTTCGAGAATCTGGCCAATCAGAAATTTTTGGAAAACAGAATTTTTCAGGAAACAAAGAAAAGCTTCTATCCACTATTCTTTCAAAAGAACAATCTTCTTTATCATCAATAACTAAATAAATAGTAAAAAGAATAAGATCGTTCGTCCCAAGCTTTTCATATATTTCTTTGTCAAAACTTTTCTTTCTCATCTAATTTAGGAAGCAGGATATAAAACAGATCCCGCTTCTTTGCATTATAGCCTAAAAGTAAAAATCATCAAATTAAATGAATAATCTCAAAAATAATTCCTAAAATAAATATTGGAATTAAAAAATAATAAAATTTATTTATATTGCGACCAAATTTCTTTTTCATGAATTTTTTATAGAGGAAGACAATAATTATTCCTTCGCTGCCAATAGCGAAAGCGCCAGTAAAGTTTATTACCTCTATAAATTTTTGTATTCCAAGGACAAAAAGAATCAGGGGAGGAAAACAAGCTAAAAACCAGGAAAAATTCTTAGAAAGGCCGAAATCATACCAAAACACCTTTTTGAGAGTTAAGGCGAGAGCAATAAACGAGGTAAAACAGCAAATTATTCCAAGAATAAATCCTAATTTTATAATACCTGAATTGGTTCCTAAAATTTTAACCATTCCAGAAAGCGATTCTTCCGACGTATTAACGCCGGAAGCGCCCAAAATAATAAAGATAAAAAGAAGATAGATGATAGCGGAAAAAATAATTCCGCTAGCTAAAACTGCCTTCAGGTTTAATTTAAGCTTACCTTTGTTGGGAATCGATAAGGATAATATCTCTTTTACCTCTGGGACTATAGCTGTGCCCCAAAGAGAAAAAAGAACTATCCCAAAAGGAAAAGTCAGATATTTCAAATTAACAACCTTAAGGTTGTTGAGATCGATAAAAGGAAAGGATTTAATAAGAAACATAATTATTATTGATAAAAAAATAGACAATAAGAATATTTCGGTCTTTGATACGCTTTTAATGCCTCGAAAAACAAGATAGGAACCGAAAATAAAAAATAGAAAAGTATAGAGAAAAACATTACCACCTAGATAATTAGCAAAAAGCGAGCTCAAAAACTGTCCTCCAATAATCAAATACGCAAGAAGAGCGCCAAGAATACAAATCGAAACAACGATAAAAGCAATTTTTTTCCATTTTACGCCAAGATATTCCCCAACATATCCAGGGAACCGATGCGTTTCTTTTGTTTCCAGGACGACTTCGCCATAAAGAAAATGGATTAATATCGCCACCAATGTCATAACTAAAAAATAAATAAATATAATAAAAAAACCGGCCCTTTCGGCAACGAAGGGCAAGCCAAATATTCCCACGCCAATTACTGTTCCAAGAAAAACAGACAAAGCTTTTAGAAAAACTATTGTTTTTTTCATGCTTTTACAGAATATATGCTCAACTAAGCGAAGTGAATTTGGGAAATCAGGTACCCGCTTATGGGTAAGCGCGAGAAGCACGGTATATCATAAAAAGGAATATGAACAACAAGCAATAAAGACTATTCTCCCTGCCATATAAGCTCTCGCTAAATTGACCTCGCCTATGTCCTGCTCTCATGTAGTTATACCTTATATACTTTGTATCCTTCTCTGACCTTTTTTTTAGTTTTCAGGCCAATTTCTTCTCTCGATTTCGCCTTCTTTATTTTTTGATACTTAACTTCCATCGATTTAACCGATTGAGTAAAGTCAGTATCTTCGCCACCGACAATCCGTATATTATCGCCTTCGGATAAAGAAGCAGATAGTTTAATAACTGCCACCCCTATATTGGAAAAATAATGAGTAACTTTTCCTATTAATTTTCCTTTATTTAATCCTTCTTTTTGCGAAAGGGAATCTTTTTTAGTCATGTTTTATTTTTGCAAATTATTTAACTATGTAAACTCGACCTTTAAAACTATTACGGTTATTCTTAATTATAACATAAACTAAATGGAAAAAAGAAAACAAAGTATTTCCTTTAAACTAAAAGCCTTCTCCGCAAAATCGAAGAAGGCTTTTAGTGAGGGGGAAATTAATTCAATAAAATTGGTTAGTTTCTTAAAACTGGATTCGGACATAACCAGGGACGTCCAATAAACCTCCTTTACTGAATTTTTTGTCCTTAGGGAATTTTATCCCGCACCCCCTCGCTCTCTATATAACCCAAATAAAAATAAGTGTCAACCTCTTGTATAATAATGTCTTCTCTTTTAGATTTTTAGGATACGCTGAACGCTCAAATTCTTCTTCTCCAATAAATAGCGGTAGGACCTACGTCTTGTATAGAAATTTACTAACATTGCCGAGTTTCGTTTAAGTTTTCCTTTTTATTAACTTACCAAACTACTAAAATAATTATGCCCTCGGCAGGAATCGAACCCGCATCTAAACCTTAGGAGTGTCTTGTTCTATCCATTGAACTACGAGGGCAGAGTTAGTATTTTGGCAAATTAGCGACTAGAATATATTTATTATTTCAAAATATCACTTTTTTTTCTTGTT
>CAYZZO010000006.1:0-13344 GCA_964483075.1 uncultured Candidatus Saccharibacteria bacterium
TTTAAAGGGTTAATATAATATATTTTAATTTCATTTAAATTAAAATGCAAAAAGTTATCCACAGCAAACTCTTTTTATTTTCCTTCGGGTTTGATAAAATATATAAATCTGCCCCTTTAGTTATAAATAATAATGGGGCCCATAAAGGTCGCAAAAAATTAAACATTAATACAATTAAAAACATGGTTATTAATTGGATAGGATTAACGGGTGACGCTCTCAAGGGTCTTTGGGTTGGTTTTATTGATTATATTCCAAGCCTTCTTGGAGCTCTTATCGTATTCTTAATCGGTTGGTTTATTGCCGTTATTGTCGGTAAAGCGATAGCAGAAATTTTGAAAAGAATCAAGTTTGATGTGATTTTTGAAAAAGATAACTGGCAGAAAGCTTTAGGAAAATCAGGGATTAAAGTAAACGCATCATCTTTTATCGGCGCTATTTGCAAATGGATTCTAGTAATTGTTTTTCTTCTGGCATCCGTTGAGATATTGGGATTACCTCACTTTGCTTCTTTCTTGGAAGGCCTTCTAAACTACCTTGGAAACGTAGCGATTGCTGTCGCAATTTTTGTAGCGGCTGTGATTGTCGCTGATATTTCAGAAAAATTAGTCAGAGCGGCGGTTGAAAGCACAAAGATTGGATATGGACGATTAGCGGGGATTATCGTAAGCTGGTCAATTTGGATATTTGCTATCTTAGCCATACTAGATCAACTAGGAATACAGATAACGCCTTACTTGCAAATTGTAGTTACGGGAATTATCGGAGCAATCGCAATTGCCGTTGGTTTAGCATTTGGGTTAGGAGGAAAAGAAGTTGCTGCCGAAATACTTCAAGAACTGAAGGAAAAACTAAAGAAAGACTAGTTTTTCGAGATTTCATCTTTCGGAATATTTTTTTAATAAAGCTATTAGAAATAAAACTTTAATTGTGTTTTTAATGATATATTTCTAATTAGCTAAAAATTTTTAGCTAAACAGACCTGAAAATCTTTTTCAGGTCTGTTTGTTTTTGCTATAAGTTTGACCGGAAAAACATAATAGTTTAAAATAAAATTAATAATCAATTTTATTTATGGCTACAATTGATGAAATTAAAAAGAGTCGCTTGAGGAAGCTAAAAGCAATTGAATCTGCCGGTTTTTGGGCTTATCCCATTAGAACTAAAAGAACACACACTTGTTTTCAAGCTTTAAGGTATTTTAATAAATTATCAAAAGAAGATAAAGAGATTGTTTTGGCTGGCAGAATTTTATCTCTAAGGCAGCACGGAGGTCTTGTTTTCTCCAATATTAAAGACGAAACAAGCAATATTCAAGTCTTATTTAAGAAAGACCGTCTTGGCGAAAAAAGTTATAAGTTTTTTTTAGATAATTTTGATGTCGGTGATTTTATTGAATTAAGAGGTGTGTTGTTTAAAACAAAAAAAGGAGAAAAAACTTTAGAAGTGGCCGATTATAATATTTTAGCAAAATCACTTTTACCTTTACCTGAAAAATGGCATGGAATAAAAGATATCGAAGAAAGGTACAGAAAAAGATATTTAGATTTAATTTTCAACGAAAAAGTTAAAGAGAAATTCGAATTACGTTCAAAGGTCATTAAAGAAATTAGGGAATTCCTTGAAAAAGAAGGATTTATAGGCGTAGAAACGCCAATTTTACAACCAATTTACGGCGGGGCAAAGGCTAAACCGTTCAAAACCAAATTAAACGCTTTAAGTGTCGATTTGTATTTAAGAATTTCTCCGGAACTTTATTTAAAACGGCTTTTGGTGGGAGGAATTGGAAAGGTGTATGAGATTGGAAAATGTTTTAGAAACGAAGGAATGGACAAGGAGCACAACCCTGATTTTACGATGCTTGAATTCTATTGGGCTTACGCAAATTACAAAGATTTAATGAAATTGACAGAAAAGATGTTTTTGGTTTTATTGAAAAATTTATTCGGGAAATTAGAAATAGAATACGAAGGGAAAAAAATTAATTTTAAAACTCCCTGGCCAAGAATTGAATTTAACCAACTTTTTAAAAAGTATACAAAGATTAATCTGGAAGAGATAAATCTTAAGGCCATTAAAAAAGAAGCAAAAAAGATGGGAATTGTGCCAGAAGGAGATAAAAGCAATATTGCTGATGAAATATACAAAAAATACTGCCGCCCGAAAATTATTCAACCTATTTTTATAATTCATTGGCCATCAGAATCTCTCCCTTTAGCGAAAAAACTTGATAAAAATTCAATAAAATCGGCAAGCTTTCAATTGATTGCAGGGGGAATGGAGTTGATTAAAGCGTATTCAGAACAAAACAATCCCTTAGAACAGAAAAAAAGATTTGAGGAGCAAGAAAAAACGTTTAAACAGGGATTTAAAGAAGCCCAAAGAATGGATAGGGATTTTATTGAAGCTTTAGAGTATGGAATGCCTCCGGCCGCCGGTTTTGGAATGGGCATTGACCGTCTCGTTGCTTTGCTCACCAACTCCCACAGCTTAAGAGAGGTAATATTATTTCCGACAATGAAACCAAAATCTTAAAACTTACAACTTACAACCTGAAATAATTATATCAAATTATGCGCTATAAATTCCAGGTTATATTATAAGAAAAATGTTAGATATTAAATTTATTAGAGAAAATAAAACTAAAGTAAAGAAGGCCTGCCAGAATAAAGGAGTCAAGGTTGATATTGAGATGCTTTTAAAAATAGACGAAAAAAGACGTAAAAAATTACAAAAAATAGAAAAAATAAGGGCGAATAAAAACAAAAGCAGTGATAAAATTATTAAGAGTAAGAATAAGAAAGAAAAAGAAAAAGTTATTTTAGAAATGCGAAAAATCGATAAAGAAGAAGACCGTTTAAAAGAAGAGTTAAAAAAAATAGACAAGAAGTTTAAAGAATTAATATATCAGGTTCCCAACTTACCCTTTGACAATGTACCATTAGGAAAAAATGAAAACGATAATGTTATTTTGCGTCATGTCGGGAAAAAACCAAAATTTAGCTTCAACCCAAAAGATTATTTAGAAATTGCTGAAACATTTGACGTTATAGACGTTAAAAGGGCGGCAAAAGTATCTGGAAGCCGTTTTGGCTACTTAAAAGGAGAAGCAGTTTTCATGGAATTTGCTTTAGTTAATTTTGTTTTAGATAATTTAAGTAAAGAAGGGTTTGTCCCTGTAATTCCGCCGGTTATGTTAAAATCGGAAATGGCAAGAGGAACGGGATATTTTGAGGCAACCGATATAAATGAAGCTTATTATTTGCCGAAAGATAATTTATTTTTAGTTGGAACATCAGAACAATCTCTTTTAACTATGCATAGCGATGAAATCCTAAAGGAACAAGAACTGCCTAAAAGATATCTTGGATTTTCTACTTGTTTTCGAAGAGAAGCAGGTTCTTATGGAAAAGATACAAGGGGCATTTTAAGGGTTCATCAATTTGATAAATTAGAAATGTTTTCTTTTTCTCTTCCGGAAAAATCAAAAGAAGAACATAAATTTTTTCTTTCTCTTGAGGAAAAATTAATGAAAAAACTTGGCATTCCTTACCAAGTTATTCAAATCTGCAGTGGCGATTTAGGTTTTCCAGCTGCAGAGAAATATGATATTGAGGCTTGGGTACAAAGCGAGAATCGTTACAGGGAAACACACTCTGTCTCCAATTGTACCGACTTCCAGTCAAGAAGATTAAATATTAGATATCGCGACAAGAAAGGTAAATTAAATTTCGTTTATACCGTAAATGGAACAGCTATCGCTGTTGGTCGAATACTAATTGCTATTATTGAAAATTACCAACAAAAAGACGGGAGCGTAAAAGTACCGGAAGTTTTGCAAAAATATTTGGGAAATCAGAAAAAAATTCCTTGGTTGAAAAGATAAACTTAGAAGGCAAGATTGATTGCAAAGATTCCAGCTTGCTTTAGCGGCAAGACAAATGACAGAAAACAAAATTAAAATAGGTAGTTTGTCTGTTAATTTTTTTGAATTTAAACCCGAAAATGAGCGGGGTTTGTTTTTAATTTTACATGGATGGGGATCGCGAGCAGAAAAATGGCAGGAAATCGGAGAGTTATTGAAAAAAGACGGATATAGAGTGATAGTTCCTGATTTACCAGGATTTGGCAAAAGCGAAGAACCAAAAGAAATTTGGGATGTTGATAATTATTGTAGTTTTATTGATAAATTTGCCAGGCAATTAAATTTAGATAAATTTTATCTTTTAGGCCATTCTTTCGGTGGCGCCTTGGCAGTAAAATGTAGCTTGAAGTTTCCCGGAAAAATAAATAAATTATTTTTAGTTGGGGCAGCTTGTTTTAGAAGAAAAGCAATCAGAAAAAAAATATTCTATATTATCGCTAAAATTTTAAAAGTTTTTTCATTTTTTCCCGGCTATCAATCCTTTAGAAGGGGATTTTATAAATTTATTGTTAGAAAAAGCGACTATCCTTACGCAAAAGGGACAATGAAAGAGATTTATCTAAAAATAATCAAAGAAGATCTTTCTGACGTTTTAACTTTAATTGACATTCCGACTGTAATCATTTGGGGCAGAGAAGATAAGATTAAAAGCGTTAAGGAAGCACGTTTAATTCAAGAAAAAATTAAGAATTCAAAATTAGAAGTTTTAGCAGGCGCTGGACATAGTCTTTACAGAGAACATTCTGAAAAATTTGTTAAAATAATAACTCGATATCTATGATAAAAATAGTTATCGCAATTTGTTGGTTTTTTGTCTCCACAAAACTGCTCTTTTTTTGGCTTTGGCTTTGGCAGTTAAAAGAATATCATTTAGGGAGATTTAAAGCCCATTTTGAAACTCAGAAAAGCAAAAAACTGTTTTTTAGTCTTCATAGCATTAGATACCCAAAAATTACAGGAAAAACCATTTTAATTTTATTTTCCGGCATTTTGCTTGAATTTTTTATCTTGTCTTATCTTTTTTCTTTCCAGGGATATTTATTTTACCTTTTACTTTTAATTTCAATCATCTTAATGCCGATAATTTTTTCTTTTTTAATTTTGTTTTTTCAAATTCCCACTGTAATTTTTAAAAAATGGGTTTTAGAAAAAGCGAGAAAAAAAGCGGAAAAATTTTCCGCCCAGGGCGGATTAATTATTGGCATCGCAGGAAGTTATGGAAAAAGCTCAACAAAAGAATTTTTGGCAACTATTCTTTCGGTAAGGTTTAAAGTTTTAAAAACCAGAAAAAATATCAATTCTGAAATTGGAATTGCCAAAACTATTTTGGAAGAGCTAAGGCCAGAACATCAAGTTTTTATTGCCGAAATAGGTGCCTACGAAAGGGGAAAAATAAAAGAGGACTGCAAGATGGTTCAACCCAAAATAGGCATTTTGACCGGTATTAACGAACAACATCTGTCTATTTTCGGCTCTCAAGAAAATATTATTAAAGCAAAGTTTGAATTAATAGAAAATTTAACCAAGGACGGGATAGCAATTTTAAATGGAAAAAATAAGTATATAAAAAAGAGATTCAAGGGTCAAGAATCAAAGGTCAAGAGCATAGAGACAGAAAAAGATATTTGGGCGGAAGATATCAGGGTGGAAAAGGAATTTGTTTATTTTAAAGTTAAGACAAAAGACAATCATTCGGCTGATTTTAAGGTAAATTTATTGGGCAGACAAAATGTTGAAAATCTTTTATTGGCTATTTCTTGCGCAAGAGAATTGGGAATGTCTTTAAAAGAAATTTCTGACGCTGCTTTAAAAATTAAACCTGAGCAAGGAGGGATGAAGTTTTTGAAAAAACTTGTTTGCTGGCCAGCAGGGGAAAGACCCGTCGTAATTGACTCTTCTTATTCTGCAAATCCGACAGGAGTAATGGCTGATTTAGATTATCTTCAAATTTATAAGGAGAAGAAAACAATTATCATGCCTTGCCTTATTGAGTTAGGAAAATCATCGGGGAAAATTCATAAGGAAATTGGCAAAAAAATAGGGGAAATCTGCTATTCGGCTATAATTACTACAAAAGATAAATTTAAAGAAATAAAGGAAGGCGCTCTCGAATCAGGAATGAAAGAGGAAAATATTATATTAGAGGAAAACCCGGAAAAAATAGTTAAAATAATAAAATCTTTTAATCAAAAAAACATTCTTCTCTTAGAAAGTCGCTTGCCTAAAAGGGTATCAGAATTATGTTTCTAAGGCCGATTACAACATCATTATTGCCAAACGCGGAAAAAGACGATATTTTGTTGGCTTTTAAGTTAATTTTTCAGCCCTGGAAATGGAAGAAAAGGGAAACAGTTAATTTGGTAGAAAATAAGTTTAAAGATTATTTGGGGAACAAGTATGTTTTTTCTTTCAACAGCGGAAGAATCGCTTTTTTTGTTATTTTAAAATCTATGGGGATTAAGGAAAAGGATGAGATTTTAATTCAAGCATTTACTTGTAACGCTGCCGTCAATCCTATCTTAGCCGTAGGAGCAAAACCTGTTTTTGTGGATATCGACGATACTATAAACATAGACCCGGATGATTTAAGAAAAAAAATAACTTCGCATTCCAAAGCAATAGTAGTTCAACATACTTTTGGTTGGCCGTCTCAGCTTGATGAAATTAAAAAAATTGCTAAAGATAACAATTTATACCTCATTGAGGATTGCGCTCATTCCTTAGGGGCAGAATATAATGGGAAAAAAATTGGCACTTTTGGAGATGCTTCATTTTTCAGTTTTGGCGGGGATAAAATTATTTCTTCTATTTCAGGAGGGATATCGACAACAAATAATGATAATTTGGCAAAAAAAATTGAAGAATTTCAAGAAGAAGCTTCTTTTACTCCGAGTTTTTGGATTTTTCGGCAATTGCTACATCCAATCCTGGTAAATTATTTAATTCTGCCATCTTATAAAATATGGCCTCTTTTCGGAAGGATAATTTTTGGAATATTCCACAGAACTTCTATTTTGCTTAAAGCGGTTTCTAAGGAAGAAAAAAAAGGGAGAGCTGCTTACCGTCCCAAAAAACTACCGGGAGTTTTTTCTGTTTTACTCTTAAATCAATTTGGAAAGTTAGATAGATTTAACAGACACAGGGAGATAATTGCCGATATTTACAAAAAAAATCTTAAAGAGTCTAATTTTATTTTACCCTTAAGCGCATCTTTAAACGGGAAAAAACCGGTTTTTATGAGATATCCTGTTTTAACGACAATGAATACTGATAAAGTCTTAACAGCGAGCAGAAAAAAAAGAATTTATTTAAACGATGGATGGCGTAAAACCCCAATTGTTCCACCAGATACAATTATTGATAAAATGGGGTACAAGTGGGGAAGTTGTCCTAAGGCAGAAAGAATAGCGAGAAAAATTATTGATTTGCCTACTCATATTAATATCAGTGAAAAAGACGCCTACAAAATCATAGATTTTTTAAAAAACGAAGAGATAAAAAAATAAAGTATGGAAGTAAAAGAAATAAAAGATAAAGAAATTTGGGAAAATTTTCTTTTAGATTGTAAAGAAAAAACATTTTTAGATTCTTGGAAATGGGGGACATTCCAAGTAAAGATGAAAAATAAGATCTTTCGGTTTGGAGTATTTGACGATAATAGATTAATAGCAATTGCTTTGGTAGCAAAAATAATTTCAAGAAGAGGAACATTCCTTTTAATTCAGCACGGACCAGTGATAAAGAGTCTTAATCCTCAAACCCCAAATCTTTCTATAGAACCAAGCTTTCGAGCTATAGGCAAATCTCAAATCTTAAAATTATTGCTGGAAAAATTGAAAAAGATTGCTCAGAATGAAAAAGCGAACTTTATCAGGGTAGCGCCTTTATGGGAAAGAAGCGAAGAGAATATAAAAATTTTCAAAGATTTAGGCTTTAAAGAAGCCCCAATGCATGCTTCTGCCTATGAGTCCACTTGGAAATTGGACATTACCGTTACAGAAGAAACACTTTTAAAGAAGATGCGAAAAACTACACGTTATTTAATCCGCAAAGCGTTAAAAAACAAAGATATTCAGATTCTAAAAAGTGAGAATATAGATGACATTAAAATTTATCAAGAATTGAATAAAAAAGTCTCTAAAAGACAAAATTTTATTCCTTTTTCTTCCAATTTTATAAAAAATGAATTCGAGACATTTTTAAAAGAAAAGCAATCTCTTTTAATTTTTGGCAAATATAAAAATGAAATAGTTGCCGGAGCATTAATTATTTTCTGGTCTAAAATTGGATTTTACCACCAAGCAGCATCAATTAAAAAATATTCAAAATTTTCTATCCCTTATTTGATTCAATGGGAAGCGATTAAGGAGGCAAAAAAAAGAGGATGCGTTTTATATGATTTTTGGGGCTATATTGACCCGTTTAAATACCCAAAACATCCATGGGCTGGTCCTACTTTATTTAAAATGGGCTTTAGCGGCTACGAGGAAGAATACATAAAAACAAAAGATTTTCCCTTAACGCTTTTTTATTGGTTAACTTTTCTTTTTGAAAAGATAAGAAAAATCAAAAGAAATTTATAAAATGAGATACAAATATAAAAAATATTATCGAAAAAAAAGAAAGAAAAGATTTACTTTTTCAATATTTAAATCTTGTATCTTCTGGTTGATATTCTTAATTTTAGCTCTTGCCAGTACTTTCTTTTATTTTATTTTTATCTCTTCTTTTTTCCAAATAAAAGAAATTCAAGTTTCTGGAAATAAAGAAACGTGCTCAAAAGATATCAGAGACGAAGTTTCAAATAGTATTGAGAATCAAATTATTTTCTTTAAGACAAAAAATATTTTTCTTGCCAACACGAAAAAAATCAGTGATATCATCTTGAAAGATTTTCCTCAAATATCTAATGCAAGCGTAACAAAAAACTTTTTTAATACTTTAATGGTTAGGATTAAAGAAAAAAAATCAATTGCTATTTTTTCCCAAAATAAAAATTATTTTTTAATCGATAAAAAAGGAAGAATTTTTAAAAAAATCAAAGAGGATGGTCAAGATTTTGTCATAGAAAAAATAAACGCAGACAATAAATTAGTTTTGGGAAGTATAGTTGTTAAGGAGGAAGAAATAAAAAAAATACTAACCATTAAGTCAAAAATGGAAAACGAATTTAAAGTTCCTCTAAAAAACGCCTTAATTTTAAACGATAAAAGGTTAAATATTATAACCAAACAGGGTTGGGAAATTTATTTTAACCCAAAAAAAGATATAGATTGGCAACTGACTGAGTTAGGAACGATATTAAAAAAGGAAATTCCCGCTGATAAACAAAAAAACCTTAAATACATTGATTTAAGGTTTGACAAGGTTTACGTTTTTCCAGATTTTCATTGAATGGTTTTTATCGGTCTGAATTCTTAAAGAGTTTTTAAGACAAAACAATACTAACTTTAGTTTATATGATAAACAAAAATTGAATAGCCAATTGTTGCCACTGGTTTGTATTGATAAAGCCAGTCGTAATATCCAGTTGGCTGGTTAAATCCCGGAACGGGCTCTCCTCGTCCTCCCTGTAAAAGCGTTGCGGAAACGGCGAGATAACTATTTTTTGGCAATTCTTTAGGATTTCTCGTTCCCCACCAAGGAGCAAATTTATTTCCAAGGTAATATTTCGTATCTGACCCGCCAAAGTAATCAACATAAATTTTGTTGATTCTTTTTTTATTTAGCCAATCATCCAATCTCTTTAGGTCTTGACCCCAGTCCAAGCTGGAATCAACAGTGTAAATATAACCATGGCTTGGCCCACCCGCTAATTCGTTGAAATAAGCGAGGAAGTGCGGATAGACAGAAAGAACGCTAATTGCTTGCCATACCAATAAACCGGCCAGTAAAGCTCTTTTTGGCAATAAGAAAGGAGGCTTAAGCCATTTGATAGTAACGGCGCTTACTAACAAAATAGTAAAAGGGAAAACTGGTAAAAGATGGCGAACGCCTATATTAAGATTGCTTTTTAAGCTGACTGACCAATAAATTGCGATAGCAAGAAGCATTGAAAACTCGGCGATGTGCGGAGAAAGCCACTTCTTGAACCTTTTCAATGGTTCCTGCCAAAACGGCTTCTTGTTTGACCAGGCAAGATAAAAAAGAGAAAGCATTAATAAGATAATAAAAGGAAGCGGTTGTTTTATCGTATAAACTATAGGGAAAAAAGTTTTCCAGCCCGATGCCGAAACCTGACCTAAAAAATAAGTTGTGTTTCCTCCAGTTGCTCTTTGTAAAACCATAAAAACCCCTAAAAGATATTGGGCTGCCGGTCTTAATATCGGTTTATCTGCCATCCAAACAACTGCATTCACTAAAGGCTTGCTTCCAAAAGAAGAAAGAATAAATTGACTGTCTCTGGCTTGTCTTTCGGGAGGATAATTCCAGGTATGATAAAAATATATCGCCCAAATCAGACTATAAGCAATTGCTGTAATAAAAATAAAAAACAAAAGATATTTTCCAAAAACCTTTAAAAAACCTTTAAAGTTAGAAGATTTTGCGTATGCCCAAAAAATAATTAAAAGGCCGAAAAGAGGGAAAAGAAGAATGACGGAAAATTTCATTACCTCTGCTAAACCAAATGCAATGCCCGCAAAAATTAAATTTTTAAGAGAAGAATTTTTTAGAAATTTAACAAAATAATAGGAGGCAATGAATATTCCGGCAGCTGCTCCAACATCAGTTGTAACCAATCTTCCATTTGCCAAAAGGGTTGGCGAGAAAGAAAATAAAAATAAGGATAATAAGCCAGTTTTATTTCCAAAAAGTTCTCGGGCCCAGCGAAAAATATAAAATCCAAGCAGGAGTAAAATTAGAATCATCGGGATTCTTGCCCAAAAAATCATTTTATAAGCGGGATTTCCGCTGTGAAATAGGAATTTATTGCCAAAATCCCATTGGCCGTTTACATCTTTTTTCCAACTTTTTGTTTCAGATGGAAAATTTATATTTTTTATAAAAAGAAGAGGAATTGCTGCTAAATCCTTTATTAAGGGGGGATGTTCTGGATTAAGACGCATATCTTTTTGAGTTAAATAGGAATATCCGGCCGGCAAATGGGCAAGTTCGTCCATTGTCAAAGAGTCATTTTTCATACTAAAAACACCTATGAAAAAAACAAAAACTAAAAGAAAGATTGCGATAATATTTGTAAGACGATTAGGCATAATTAGACGTATAGTTAATTTTTAATTTCCGAAATAATAAATTGAAAATATTTTAAGGGCAGATATAGTGAGGTATGTTTACATTGTAGTCGTCGCTGGTTCCCAACCATCCGTCAGGGCCAGCAGACCTAATAGTGTCGTATCTACAATCAGAAGAGTTAAACTCGTGTTCGTTTTCATCTAAACAATAAGGCGATCCCCAGGGGTCTCTTTTCATTTGTCCAAGACTATTTGTTACTAATGAAGCATTTTTAATTTTAGTTAAATCGTTATACCAATTACTGGCACAGGAATCAGAATCGGGAATATTTCTAATATCTTTGTTCCTACAAACGCAATCGCTGCAGCCATTCCCTGTAATCTGCAATAAAGTTTTATCTGATTCATTTCTAGCGATTACAGAGATTTTAGAAAACTGTGCTACTTCTTCTTTAGCTTTCGCGTATCTTGCTTTGTTTCTCGCTTCGCCCAAGTTTCCCAAAACAATGCTGGCTAAAAGACCAATAATGGCGATAACCACTAAAAGTTCAATTAGGGTAAAAGCTTTATTGTTATTTGAATATTGATTCATTGAAAATTCATTCATTGTTTATCTTATAGAACACTACTCCTTTTTGTTTTTCAATTTCTCCTTGAGGAAATTGGTGGTGGATAATAGAAAGTAAATCTAAATCTGGCTGAAGTGGAACAATAACCGCCTTTTGGCTTTTATCTATTTTAATTTTACTTAGATTCTTTGGCAATAAATAATTTGAACGAGGCTCGCCAAACCTTAATCTCTCAATGAATATTGATGTTTGAGCCGGCATCGGGATTCCATCCGGATAAGGAACGGGAACTCCTCCCTGGTTTACAATTACATACTTTTGGGTATTATCGGGCAAGGAATTTAAGTATTTTCCTATTTTAACATAATTTTCAGCAAAAGCGTCTTTTACTTCCGGCCTTCTTGCCCATTGAAAAAAATATTTATCAAACTGGACATAAGTAATCGAAAAAAGAAAAACAAATATATAGAAATACAAAGCAATTCGTTGATATTTTGTTTTAAAGATTTTGTCTATTTTTTTGTAGAGCCAATAAGCGCCGAGACCGCTAAAAATATAGACAGCAGGACTTGCACCAAGAGAACGAAGAGCATGAGGTATTCCTTCACGGCTAAAGAATCCAGGTAAAAGCATTACAAAAAACCAACCAAACAATAAAGAATGAGTAGTGAGGAGGGGATAATCCTTATTTTTAATAGAAATTATTAATTCTTTAATTGAAACAATAATGCCAATTAAAAAGAATAAGCCAATAGGCCAAAGAAGTTCCGGGGAGCCGGAAAAATTATGACGCCAGTTTCCATCCCCGTAGAAATTGAACATTCCTAAGTGAGCAATAAAAGATTTGGCAAAATTGTGAATTGGATTTCCTTCCGAAAATATAGAAACACTGTTTGCTCGTCCAACAAAATCAAGGGGATTTTTGAGAAAATATAAGCCAAGGGGAAGAGCAATAATAAAAATAGAAAGAAGGAGATAGGATGTGAAAAGCAAAAACTTTTTTTGCTGTTTTTCTTTTTTGTAAAAAAACCACCAGCCAACCAAAGGAATTACCAACAATATAACAGCTGCCCTGTAAGCAATGTAAGTATAGAAACCGAGCCCTAAAAATATGCCAGAAATTATTAAATTAGAATATTTTTTAAGACGAAACCCCTTAAATAAAAAATAAAAGCCAAAAACCAAAAAAAAGGGAACTAAAATGGCCCTGAAGCATATTCTGGAAAAATTAACATGCCAAAAAGAAACCGCGAAAAAGAAAGTGGAAAACAGGGCGAGACAGCGGGAATCACCTTCCAAGTATTTACGGAACAACTCTCTTGTTAAAAAATATATTCCCAAAACGGTTAATATGCCAAAAACAGCGGGGACTAATCTAAAAGCCCAAATACTTGGTTTAAATAGCCAAAAAGATAAAGAAATAAGCCAAATGAAAAGACCCTCGCGGCCATTATTTTCAGGATAGAACGCCTTAAAATTTCCTAATTTTAAGGAAGTGAGAGCGTCGTTTCCGTTTATCGCTTCATCGGGATAAACTCCAGGCGGTATTATATTTAGTTGCCACAATCTAAAAAAAGCGGCAAGAGCTATAATAATTAATAAGAATATTATTGCTTTCTTTTTAGGAATATTCATTATTTAAAAATTATATTATTGT
>CAYZZO010000007.1:0-12876 GCA_964483075.1 uncultured Candidatus Saccharibacteria bacterium
GGCATTTTCTTTACTTATATAATTTAAATATAATTTTTTAAAATTTTGAAATCATCTTCAAGGGTTTTTTTCATATTCATATTATAAGCGGCCACTGCTGGGTGGTAAAAAGGAATTAAAAAAAGCCCTTTTTTTGTTTTAAAAACTTTTCCATGGATTTTACCAATTGGCTCAATGTCTTCTTCTAAGTTGAATTTCCCCATTAAAAAATTCATCGCATATCTACCCAACGGACATATTATTTCCGGCTGAATAATCTCAATTTGCCTTTCTAAAAAGGGAGAGCAGGCAGAAATTTCATTTTCTTCAGGGTCGCGATTTATCGGCGGACGGCATTTTAAGATATTTGCAATATAAACGACATTTCTTTTAATTCCAACAGAATTTAACAGCTCATCTAAAATTTTTCCAGCCGCTCCGCAAAAAGGGCGGCCAGTCATATTTTCTTGTGCTCCAGGCGCTTCTCCGACAAACATAATCTTTGCCTGATGATTTCCCTCTCCAATTACCGGATATTTTCGTGTCTTATATAAAGAGCATTTTTTACAAGCTATAACATCGTCTTTAATCTTCTTTAGTTCTTCTTCTAAATTTCCCATAGTTAAAAATAATAAAATTCGAAAAAGAAAGTAAAAACAAAACTAAAATTATTAAAAACTAAAAATAGCCGTAATACATTTTTCATAACCGAGAATAAAAAAGTATGAATGTTTAGAGAGGTTTATACTTCCCAGTATTTCTGTTCTGCTATCAGAAATTTTTGTAATTCTTTATGATCCATCACTATTATTTTTATGCTTACGTCTATCTTTAATTTTTCCAATGGCTTTTTAACCGATTCTATTAATTGCTCTTTAATGGGAATATTCTCAAAAGGAAAAGCTAAAACAATATTTGCCTTATTATTTTTAATCTTTATTTCTTTAATTATGCCAAGATTTAAGAGGGTTTCGTTAATGGTGGGATGTTTTACCTTTCCTACTATTTTCTTGATATTTTCTAAGGAAATATCATTAGTCATTTTCTTTGTTACTTTCTAAAAAAATTTTAATGTCTTCTTCCTCGTCCCATACCCATACCTCGTCCTCTGCCGTCCCGAGGGCCTCGTCCCATACCTCGTCCTCTGCCAGCGCCTATTCCGCGTCCACCTAAAGAAGGATCGGCTGGAGAAACATCGGATTTATCTGCATTATTTGTTTCTGATTCTTTTGTTCCGTCAATTTTTTCTATTGCTCCAAATGGGCAAACTTTTTCGCCGCCGCATGCTTCTAGTTTCTTTTGGTCAACGACTTCTGCTTTTCCGTCAGTACCTATCTTAGTCGCTCCGGGACAAGTTTGAACACAAACTTGGCATCCTGTGCAATTTACTTTATTTACTTTATACATAATAAATTAGTATTAATTGTTAGTTATTATGGTTATTGAATTACTAACCCTCTCCTTTCTTCGCCTTCTTTTTCCTTCTCCTCTACTATTTCGTTGATATTTTCTTTGATTATTTCAAGTGCCCCCTTGATCAAGGGCTCTCTCACGATAAGAGGAACGAATTTCTTTTTCATCCTGACAATGTTCGGTCCGATTATTTTTCCTACGATTATATCAACGCCATTTAAAATAGATGAAACTTTTTCTGCTTTTTTAGGGTCTCCATGTGTTCTTGATTCGTCCTCGTCATATTTAATGTTTTCTCTTTTTTCAATAAAAAATAAATTTCCATCGAAATATTTCCAAATAGAATAGTATTTAGCCATTCCAACATGGTCATCTTGTTTTATTGTTTTGCCATCGTCGGTGCCTATGGCAAATACCAACTCTTGAGTAATATCTTTAATCGCTTTTTGAGGACAAGCAATCAAAGCGTTTTTTAAGCAATTTGCTTGTTTATTTTTTATCTTTGCCACTCCGTCAATTATTTCTATCGCCTCTGAACATACACTCAAACAAACCCCGCATCCTATGCATTTATTCTTGCTAATATTTATCATACTTTCTTTTTCGGTAAATTAGACTTCTCAAGCATCTCTTCCAGGTAAGAAGGCTTTTGAATCTCATAAAAAATACCAAGGGGGATTCTTTTATCGTTTTCGTCATAATTCCATTGTTCAATTTTTCTTAAGGCCTCTTTCTCTGAATCTAAATTATCATCTTCTATTTCATAAACCCTCTCGTTATAAAACTTCGTCGTATCGAAAAAAGAAACGCAGGGCTGGAGAATTTCGACAAAAGAAAATCCTCTGTGCTGGACACCTTTAACAATCAAATCTTTAAGATGGGCTATTTTAGAGGAATAACCGCGAGAAATAAATGTCGCATTGGAAGCAAGCATTAACTTTAAAGGATTAACTGGCTTTTCGATGCTTCCTTTTGGGGTAGATTTTCCCTTAAACCCTTTCGGCGAAGTTGCTGTAAACTGGCTCGTAGTTAAGGCAAAATTTCTGTTGTCGTGAACTAAAACGGTAATATCGCTATTTCTTTTAGCCGCATGAATCAAATGGGAAATTCCCTCGTTATAAATTCCCCCATCTCCAGCACAGACAATAACTTTAAGTTTTTGATTTCCTAATTTTATTCCTTCGGCTGCGGCAATAGGCCGTCCGTGCAAAGAAGAAAAACTATTTAAATCGATATAATCAACAATTTTTGAACTACATCCAATCCCGCCCACAACCACTATTTCTTCTTTCAATGTACCATTTTCTATTAATGAAGAAACCGCTTGCTTAAGAGCGGCTAAAATTCCGAAATTTCCGCATCCCGGACACCAAGTATTTTGAGCGTAAGTGTTTAATTTTAAATTATCATTAGCCATAAGATGTAAAAATATAAATTTAAAAATCCTTTAATTCTCTTTCTATTTCCTCCCCTGTAAACGGCCGCGCGTTATACTTCAGAACCTTTTTGTCCACTTTTATGCCATAAGAATTAAGAACTTTTTCCATCTGTCCTAATCCGTTTGTTTCCACTAAAACAATTTTCTTAACCCCTTTTAAGGCTATTGCCATTTGCTTATCAGGAAAAGGTTCAATGATAACCGGCTGAATCATTTTTATGCCTAATTTTTCAGCCGCTTCTTTTGCCGGCCCCTTAGTTGAGCCCCAGGCAATCAACGCTTTATTGGCTGATTTTTTCCCATAAATTTTTACCGCCTCTAATTTGTTAACTTCTTTCCTCATTTCTTCAAATTTTCTCAGTCGCTTATCTTGCATCT
This sequence comes from uncultured Candidatus Saccharibacteria bacterium, assembly GCA_964483075.1. Classification (GTDB taxonomy): domain Bacteria; phylum Patescibacteriota; class Minisyncoccia; order Minisyncoccales; family GWA2-38-27; genus CAYLWZ01. Next base: position 3,209 of record CAYZZO010000007.1, read on the forward strand.
CTTCCACGCTCTCCCCTTCCTCAACGGTTATTCCGAATTCATCATGCTCATAGCTATTTGACTTAACGACTATATTTTTTCTTCCAGGAAAAGCAAGTGGGGAAATACCATTTTTCGTTTTCTTGTATCTTAAATATTCTCCCTTGCCATCCCAAAGCAAAGGTTTTTCTTTTTTAATTTTATCTAAAACTTTTTCATCAAAGCTAAATGTGCTTTCAGAAATTTCTTTATCTATCAGTAGAATTGAAGGTGTTTGAAATTTCCAAACGAGATTTAAAATTTTCCCAGACCAAAAACAAGCTTCATCTGCATCCCCGGGAGCAATAACAAATTTTATAATATCGCCATGTCCGGCACCCAAGACAAATAGAAGGTCTCCTTGTCCTTGATAAGTTGCTACCCCTGTTCCAGGAGACATTCTCTGGCTCTCTACTATTACCAAAGGCGTTTCGTTTTGGACAGCCAAGCTAAATCCTTCAGTCATTAAGGCAAATCCCCCTCCCGAGGTTCCAACCATAGTTCTTGCTCCACTATAAGCCGCTCCAATTGCGGCATTAACAATACCTACTTCATTCTCTAATTGGGCAACTTTTATACCAAAATCTTCCTTGTGCTTTGCTAAATAATGTAAAATACCTGTAGCTGGAGTCATTGGATAAGCAATGTAAACATCTAATCCCGCTTTTGCCGCCCCCAGGGCGACTGCTTCATTGCCCGTTAAAAGAAGGATCGGTTTCTTCTTTATTCTTTTAATATCAAATAATTTTTCGTTGGCGTCGAAAGAAACTTTGGCTATTTTTATATTTACTTCTTGAAATTTCTTAAATTCTTTTTTAATAAGTCCTTCTACTGTTTGCCAGTCAACACCGACAATTTTCGCGAAAGCGGAAACAAGGGCTGTGTTTTCCATTATTTTTTCCCCGCCTGCTTTTTCTACAATTTCTGATAATTTTATTCCCTTGGCATTCTTCTGATTAAAAGAAATTTGATCACCGTTATAAATAATAACACCTTTTTTATCTAAATTATCTTTGTGTTTCTTAATGGTTGCTTCGTCTAAAGCTAAAAGAAAATCAATCCCTTCCCGATGAGACAAGATATCTTTTTCCGTTGCTCTGATGCTGGAAAAACTATGACCACCCCTAATTAAAGACTGATAATCGTCGTAAATAAAAATCCGATAGCCGTATTCAGCAAATAATTTAGCAATCATCAAACCGGCTTTTCGGGAGCCTAAGCCGGCTGCGCCTCCTATTAAAATTGAATAATCTTTTTTCATTTCACAAAACTAATATATAATAATTATTTCTGTAGTGATTTTAAAGCAGAAAACATAATACGAAAAATTATTACGCATTAGGTTTTATATTCTACAATTATAAATATATATCCAAAATCACGCAAGGTCAAAAACTAACTTCTTTCTTTTTTTGTCGCTTTTTGTAAATATTTAAAAACACTATCGGCGGCAATAGCACCCTCGCTTGAGGCAGTGATAACTTGCCTAAAACCATTTGAGGCGATTGTGATATCGCCAGCAGACCAAACTCCTTCTTGAGAAGTAGACTGGTCAGCGTTAACTTTGATGTATCCGCCTTTATCGGTTTCAAGATTAAGTTCGCTGATTAAGTCTGATTTTGGCTCAGTCCCAATCTCAATAAATAGCCCGTCAACAGAAATCTCCTTTTTACCGTTATATTGTTCATTTAAAACGACTTTCTCCAATTTATCTTCTCCTTTCAATCCGACTAATTGCCTATTATAAATTACCTCAATTTTGCTGTTTGAAAGAATTTGGTCAATCCAAGCAGTTTCTCCCCTTAATTTATCTCTTCGATAAATTTGATAAACCTTTTTCGCTATATCAGCCAAGTAAAGAGAAGAAACATTAGCGCTATCAGATCCGCCAACAACCGCAACCACTTTGTCCTTATAAAACATTCCGTCACAGGTGGCGCAATACGAAACCCCCTTTCCTAAAAACTCATCCTCTCCTTTTAATCCAAGCTCTTTTCCATTAGATAAATTCAGTTTTCGGTATTCTGTCCCGATAGCCAGAATTATAGATTTACTTAAGACTTTTTTTGCCAATTGGGTGGAAATTTCGAATTGCCCATCTCTTTTTTTAATTAAAAGCGCTTTGTCTTGCAAAATAGGAGCCCCCAAAAATTCCACATGATCTCTCATCTTGTCAACTAAATCCCTTCCGCTGATTTCTTTTTCAGAAGGAAAATTACAAATTTTATGAGAATCAAAAATCAGCCCTCCTATTGCTTGGCCAATAACTAAATTATCTATTTTATAACGCGAAGCGTAAATAGACGCTGTCAGTCCTGCCGGACCAGCGCCTATAATTACTAATGGATATTTATTTTTGATTTTTTCCATGTGGAAAAAGATGAGTTAAAGTTCTGCTTCCAGCTCTGTTTTGAAAATTTCTTTTGGCCTCAAACCAATAAATTCTTTAACAACATTCCCATTTTTGAAAAGTTTCATATTTGGAATGCTTTGAATCTGATATTGGAAAGCCAGTAATTGATTCTCAGGCAATTCGGTGTTTATTCTGCAAATTTTTAAACGGCTGTCTAATTCTCCTGCCAAACTCTCAAGTATTGGCACCATCATCAGGCAAGGCTGACACCAAGGGGCCCAAAAATCAACTAAAACAGGGGTCTCTGACTTTAAAACTTCTTCTTCGAAATTCTGATTAGTTAAATCAATTATTTTTGCCATAACTTAATTAATTATTTATAGATTTTTAAATATTAAAACCGACAAAATTATTTTATCATATAAAATCAAAAACAGTCAAATTTTTACAATAAAAGCAATAGGAAGCTGTTCTTATTGCCTTTATTTTCGCAAGCTATAAAATCGATTGTAATTTTTTAGCCATGCTAGCTTTAATTTTTTCTGTTCCTTCGTTAAGACATTCCTTTAAAATTCTTTCTTTTTCCTCTTTCTTTAATGCCGGGTTTAAATCGATACTAACAACCTTAAGGTTTCCATCTAAAACAACTTTGATTCCGCTTTTCTCTATTTCAACTTTTTCCTCACTTAAGGAATTTTGAACTGCTTTTAATTTTCCAATTTGTTTTAACTGCTCGAACATATTATTTTCTTAAAAAATAAAGAGACAAACTGTTTTTTTTGATTCGCAAATGTTTAGAATTAAACAACTAATCTTGAAACGCTTTATCACCCATCGACATTTTAGCAAATTCTAACAAGATTGGCAATTCCGACTCTAGGGCCTCTCGGCGTTTTTGACGTCTTCTAATTCTTCCTTAAGGCCTTCTCTAATTCGCTAAACTCTCCAAAAGCTTTTCCTCTCTCTTGTTCTCTTACTCGCTAATTCCTTTTATTCTTCCTTTTCTAATAAGACAACCGATATGATCTGGATTATAACCGGACATTTTTCCTGCCTCATTTTTGGTCTTTCTCGTGCCTCATTAGGGAGCAGGATTCGAACCAGAGTCGCTTTAGCAAAAACAAAAAGGTACTAATGACAGGCCTTTAAAACCATCAAAACTATATATGATGTCAGATGGCAACAGTATTAGAGCAATCTAAATTTATTTATTATTAAGCCAAAATCGTATCCAAGAGATTCGGCCGCTTTTCGGCAAAAAACCATTCTTTCGGTAAAAATTTCAAAATACTCCATTATGGGAACGAAATTAGTGTCAATTTTCAAAGTTAAAGTAATCCTCTTTTTCTTTTTGTCTGCCTCTATACTGCTCATCCTCGTGGCATAATTAACCCTATCATGGATATCTGTTTTTATTTCCTCGATATTTTTAGCAATAACTCTTGAACGATGAACATCAGACTTGTCTGATAAAACAACAATAGCCGAAACAGCGTTGGCAAAACTCATGTCCTCTATTCTTTTATCGTGATTAGAAATCGCCTGCATAATAGTAACTAATTTTTGTGGCTGGAACTGATTTTGAAAAACCTGATGAAAAAGTAAAGCGCCAAAGTAATTATGAAGAGTACGGCTTAAAAAATTACCCATATCGTGGCAAAAACCGGCAATAGCTGCCATCTCTTCTTCTTCTTTATTCAAACCGATTTCTCTGGCAATCTTTCTCGCCCTATCAGCCACTAAATTAGCATGCCTAAAGCCATGGTCGGTATAAGAAAGGGCGGCTAAAACTTTCTCTGTTTGTTTAATAAATTCTAAAATTTGAGGGTCTTTTTTGATTTTACTTAAAGTAAGCATATTACAAGAATAAATTTTAATTTTAATTTTAATTTAGAATGATTTCAAATTTCATTAAATAAAATTTCTGCTTCCCTTTTTAAGGATTGAAGTTTCTTTTCTCCAATTTTTGTTTTCCTGCTAAATTTTTTAACATCAATTCCTAAGATATCTTTGGCTAAAACCATTTTTTTTGAAACGAAAATTTCAGCTAAATATCTATACAGCAAAGGAAGAATGGTAATCGGATATAATTCTTGACTGTCTATTAAGTATTCTAATCCTTTTTTCCGAGGATAATTCCAGCCTAAAAGTTCAACACCAACGCAGCTAGAATATTTAATCGCCTTGCTTGTAAATTTTCTATTAGTGACAAGCAAGCTCTTAACCTTACCTTTAAAAAATTTTCCCTTTTTAATGTCTAAAAAACGGGCATAATTAGCTAGGGCGACATCTGAATGAACTTTTCCCTTGAAAAGATTGCGGTATTTACATTCCCCGATATAAGTAATGCCATTTTTTTCAGCCAAAAAATCTATTTCGTAATCGGAGGAACAATAGCCAGGAATGTGCTGATTTAATTTTACTTTAAAATTATTGCTCGAAAAAATTTCTCCGATATACTTTTCAAAAGGAAAACCTGTCGGCCCTAATTTTTTAATTCCTTCTTTTAAATTAAACCTTAAAGCGGCTTTTGGCCTTTCTTTTTTAAGTGAATTTCTTACTATCTGAAAAATTTTTGAAGTTTTGATTTCGGGATAAATTTTTTTCTTTACCTCTGCAACGATTTGCTCAGCAAGTTCCTTGGAAGCCCCGGATTGTCTCGCTGATCGATAAACCTTTTTAGCGGAAAAAGCTTCCTTTTCTCCATTAAGTTTTACAACGGGCAAAAAATTCATATGCGATTAAAAATATCAAAAAATAAATAATTTAAAAACTAAAAATTTTAATTATCCCCTCTTCTCCGCAGTCGCAGAAATACCTAAAACAACATTGGTTCCGCTTTTTCCATACTTTCTTTAACTTTGTTCGCTTAAAGAATTTTGAACCGCCTTCAGTTTTCCAATTTATTTTAATTTTTCAAATACAATATTTTTCTTTTTTGTTAATCTAATCCAAATTATCAAACTAAATTAATTAAATAACACAAATTAAATTATTCTCTTATTTTTTAGATAAAAAATAAAACCTATCCAAATTATCACCATCGATAGTATTATATAGAAAAATATGAGAGGATTTTTTGCGAAAGGCAGTAATACGTTCATGCCGTAAATCCCGGAAATCGCCGCTGGAATACTGATTAGAATAGTAAAGACGGTGAAAACTGTCATAATTTTATTCAGTTTATTGGAAAGAAAAATAACATAATAATTTCTCAAATTAGAAATTCTCTTCAATGATGATTTGCAGATATTTAATCCCTGGGTTGATTCTACGATAAGATCTTCTATAATTTCTTTATCTTGCTCAAAAAATTTTATCCTCCGCGCCGCCCGTTCGTATAGCAAATTCATATAATAATAAGAAGAGACTAAATCGTTAAGAATATTTTCTTGTTCTAATAATATATTAAGTTCTTTTTCTTCAAGCTCGTCGTTAAATCGTCTCCTTGCTTGGACGCGCTTTACCGTATTAACAGTTAGTTTCTCAAAGCTCTCACTAATTAAAGAAAAAAGATTAATAAGGCATTTTAACTTTTGGGTAGTAATAAAGTCTATCCTATTTTTTATAATCTTTTTTATAAAATCCGGCTCTGTTCTCGAAAGAGTAAGAATAAAATTCTTGCTTATTACTATTAAATAAGTTTCTATATCTTCTTTTTGGGCAGTGGAAATGCTTTTAGCTAAAAAATAAATATCTTTATTTACAAAATCAAGGCGGGGAATTTCATTTTGATCCAGGGCTGACTCTAAATTTCTTTTATCTAATTTGAATTTCCCAACCAGGTATTTAATTTCTTCCAGAGAGGGATCAATTACATTAATCCAAGAACCTATTTCCATACTGGAAAGAGATTTAATAGAATTATCTTTAATTGTTCGCTTGAAATAACTAATCATAAATTTTTTAACACTTGAAATTTAGTAATACTCTCTGTATTAAAATTCCACTTTCCAATTATTTCGAGGATTGAATCTCCGACCAGTAGGTCTCACTGATTTAATTTTTCCAACAATAAAAGAGCCGCAATGATCATCTTTTCTTCCTACCGTATAGGCATTAAAAATATGGCCAGGACTCAATCTATCTTCGCCGTAAATTAAATGCTCTCCTTCTTCGCCGATATCGGTAGACAAACTATACGGCTCTACTTCTCGCCATCCTTCCGGGCTTTTTTCGGTTTTAGGATAATAAATTTCCACTGTTTCTAATTTTCGGGCGGATTTGGCGATAATTTCTAAAATTTTCCGGAAATCCATGTAAAGCATATTTAAACAAACCAATACGTAATAATTTTTCCTAACAAAACAAAGAAAGGATTATTATTCATTAAATTTAATAAGTTGCAGAAGATTATGTTTGCGAAGGGCCACTCTCCGTTCTTTTCTTATTACTGAAATAAAATATATAAATAATAGGAAGAATGGCTAAGGTGTTAAATACAAGAAGGGAGATAAACCACCATTTTTGTTCGTTGCGAGCCGATTTCCACAATGCGACCCCTTTCCAAGGAAGAATCCAGACAATCAAAAGAAAGAGGGCAAGCGGATTATTTAATAGGTATTGTTCCATATAATTTTATACTGTTAAGCAAATTTATTATAACAGAGTTTCGTCTCTTAACAAACAGAAATCTAACTACCTTTTGCCAATAACAGCCATCATTGCCCGAATTTTTTTGTCTCTCCTGAAAGAAAAATATTTGTTTTTAAGACAAAAAGTGCATTCCGAGCTAACTTCAATATTTTTTTCTTTTATTCCTGAATTAATCAGTTGAATTTCAGCAATTTTTTTTAGATCTAAAAAATTTCTCCCTTCCCGCATCAATAACGCTGTTGGCAAGTAGGATTCAAAATTCTTTAATAGGTCCTCTTTTACTTCAAAATGGCATTGAGAAATTCCCGGTCCAATTCCAATTAAAATATCCTTCGGCAAGCTCCCAAAGTTATTGATTATTTTTTTAACAGTTATCGGTAAGATATTTTCGGATAAACCACGCCAGCCGGCGTGAACCAATCCAATAATTTCTTTTTGTGGCTCATATACAAAAATAGGCAGGCAATCGGCGACCGTAATGCTTAAAAATAAATTTTCTTTTGCGGTAATAAGCCCGTCTGTTTTTCTTATTACATTCCCTGCATCGCTCTCAGAAACAATTACTACGTTGTTACCATGGATTAATTCTGCACTTGCTACTAAATTGTTTTTAACCCCTATTTTTTTTAAAAATTTGCTTCTGTTTTTCCTTGCTTCTTTGTTGTTCTGCGAATTATCGGTTAGTTTCATCGTCCCATCGTTTTTTGTTGAAATAGAGAAAAAAACATTAGGGTATTTTTTAAAAATAAGAAAACGCATAAAATCTATACGGGTAAAAAATTACACTCGTTTTCCGTCGTTTTCTTCTTCTTTTGTTTCTCTCTTAATAACTGCCCAATGATATAGATACAAAGGAAGCCCGACAAAAATAAGCGATAAGTTTAAAGAAGCGTCTCTCTGTCTCTTGGCAGCAATATAGTCAAACTTAGATAATTTTTCTTTCCATGTTTTGTATTCTTTGATCCATTGCTTAATAGCATTTCTTTCTTCGTCGGTAAGTCCTTTTTTATCCTGAATTTCTTTCACCTCTTTTGTTTGATAATCTATAGGCAGTGGTTGAGTCCTGTATATTTGCTGTTCTTCGTCTGCTTTGGTAAAAATAAATGTTTTCAACCCCATATCAAGAAAACGTACGCTACCAATAGTTAAAAGAATTAATCCAATAAGAGCAAAAAGATAAAGATAAATTTTTCTAATTAAGGGATATTTTTTCATAATAAATATTATATTTTTATGTTAAATCTGCTTTTGAAACAATGCGTTTGGACGCAAAACGCATAACATTTAAGCACTGCTTTTGATTTCAATAACATCGCCGTCTTTTACCACATAATCTTTTCCTTCTGTCTTTATTAATCCTTTCTCGCGCGCTTTGGCTAGCCCGCCAGCTTCGATCAGCTCCTGCCAATTAATAACTTCAGCTTTAATAAAATACTTTTCGAAATCACTATGAATTACTCCTCCCGCCTGAGGAATTTTACTTCCTTTTTTAAGCGTCCAGGCGCGTGTTTCATCTAGGCCAGTAGTAAAGAAAGTTATCAAGGAAAGTAATTTATAGGATTCTTTTATTAAAGAATCTAATTTCAGCTCAGTTGGCAGGCCAAACGAATTTCTTTCTTCCGGTTTAATGTCTATTGCTTCAAACTCTGTAAGCATATCAATAATCATAAACTGCCAATTATTTTCTTTAAAAGTATCTAAAACAAGTTGGGGAACTTCCTTTGCAGAGCCATTTAATAAATATAATCTCGGTTTTGAGGTTAAGAATTGATAGTTCTTTAAAATCTTTCCTTCTTCTTCTGACCAGGATATGTCCGCCAAAAGACCGCCTTTTTCTAATAAATCAAATGTTTTCTCCAGAACCTTTTTTTCTAGTATCGCCTCTTTCTCCCCTCTTTTCACTTCTTTCTCTAAATCTTTAATTCTTTTTTCAACTGTTGCCATATCCTTTAAGGCCATTTCTGTATCTAACGTTTCTTTATCTTCCAGAATATTTATTTCTTTTTGAGTATTAATAATTTTTTCATTTCGAAAGCAGCGTAAAACATAAATCACGGCATCAACTTCTCTTATGTTTGCTAAAAATTTATTACCCAGTCCCTCTCCTTTATTGGCACCTTTTACTAATCCGGCAATATCAACAAACTCGCAAGTTGTATAAACCTTTTTAAGCGAACGCGTTAATTCGCCTAGCTTGTCTACTCTCTCGTCAGGCACGGCAACAACGCCCACATTCGGGTCAATAGTACAAAAAGGATAATTTGAACGTTCGACTTCTTTTTTTGTAATAGCTTGAAATAAAGTTGACTTGCCAACATTCGGCAAGCCGACAATCCCGATTTTTAAAGACATACTAAATTAATTTTAAATTTTAAATTTTAAATTTTAAATTTTAATTCAAACCTTAATTTTAAATTTTCATTGTTTCATGTTTTAACTAAAATAATAGCTCTGTTATTCAATACCTCTATTGCTCCAGAAGAAATAGGAATTTTTTTATTTTCGTCAATAACTATTTCTCCATTACTGAGGAGGGCAAAAATATCGGCATGGCCTTCTAAAATTTGAAATTGCCCTTTCTCTCCCGGAAGAGTCATTATCTCCAACTTTCCTTTATATAAAGTTTTATCTGGACTTAAGATTCTTAACTCCATATCTTTTAAAATTAGAATCTGTTTTAAGATTAAAAATTCAAAATTAG
>CAYZZO010000008.1:0-12377 GCA_964483075.1 uncultured Candidatus Saccharibacteria bacterium
TGGTTTTTGCTCAACAGCCGTTTTGGTAGATGCCCAGTCATCCGGAGGTGTATTTGGAGAAATCATTCCTTGTCCTGTTTGCGTTGTTAACCAATGTTTTAGTCGCGGATTTATTGGTTTACCAGCATCGATTTCTCGCTCTATCGCCTTAGCTGCTATTTGTCCATGGGATTCAATAAGTTTACTAATATGACTTCCCATGGCTGTTGCCAACATAGCATCAACAACCTTTGTATCTTTTTTCAGCGCTTCTTTAGAGATGTTTTTATAATCATCAGGTCTCATTTTTGATACTCTCTGTCTAATTATATCTTCTTGGCTTATTCCTTTATCTTCATCCTCTTTGGTCGGCGTGGAGTTAAAGTGAGGAAAGGCAGATTGAATCATTTTATTTGATCCCCACTTTCCAGCCTTTTCTATTAATCTTTTTATTTCTATTTCACTGATAGCGGATTTTCCTAACTTAGCTGTACTCATCGCTGCATCTATTTGCCCTTCTTTTATCATATTGTTTATAATTCCTATTTTTTCTGCGTCATTTTTAGCATGCCGGAAGTCCCCCATATTGGACGCTACGGTTCTTCCTTTTGTGTTTTCTTCAACACTTTTAATTTTTGCCTTTTCTTTTTCTACTGCCTTTCCTCCAAGCGCTTCTCCTGCTTTACGTCGGACGTATCGCCCCGTATAATAGGCTGATGGGAAAAGAAGCCTTCTTGACCACCTTTTTGCAAATCCCTTTGGTCCTTGTTCTCCTTCTCCCCATTTCTTCGCGCTTGCTTGTCTTTCTGCCCATGTCCTAATCCGTTCGTTTCCGTGAAGAGTTTCTCGCGCTTTTGTATTTAATCTCGTAGCTCCTCTTTTAGTGTTCTCCCATGTTTTATCTCTTATTTTTTTTATTCCTGCGTTCCCTTTCGTTTTAGCCCATCCTATTATTGAATTAGCGCCCATTGCTGAAGTAGTAAATCCGAGGGTGATCCCAAGATAAAGGAAAATAACTGTTATAAAATAAGGAAAAACATTATCAAAAAAAGTGGTAAGTTGCTCGTCTGCTCCTGGAAGTTTCGCTTGCGCATGAAAAACGGCATTTATCTCTCCGAAAGAAGACATCGACAAGTAAAGGAAAAAAGCCATTGGTATGCCAACGATAGACCAATGGACCAATTGTTCCCACCATTGGTCCCAAAGTTTTTTAGTTGCCGGAAGTATCCAAGCCACAAAAGCCAATGGTGATAAAATAACCAAAACCCAGATAGCAACATATCTAATTGCAAAGACAAAGGCCAAAATAAGAAAAGCAAAAGCAATGCTAAAGTTTAATATTATTAAAACAACCGCTTTTGTAAGTATGGACGCTTTTGTCGTGAGCGGCCCTGTAAAAAGGTTAAATAAATCTCGGACAACAGATTCTACGCTAATATTACCTAAGATGCCAGAAATGCCTTTTCCGATTCCGACAAGGAAATAATTCATTACAATGTTTGAAGCGTCAACGATTAAGCCGCAAATAAGAGGAGCAAAATTTACCAACAGGGCGATAAGGATTAAACGGACTAGTGTTTTTTCATTAGCGTATTGTTTTAATCTTAAAGCGATAGAGAGAGCGATAAAAACTAGGGCAGTTACTATTCCTAAGTTGACGAAGTTTTTAGTAATATTGAGACCAGTCTCAATTATTGGGTTATTTTTTGGGTTAGTATAACTTAAGCTGATAAAATCGGGACTTGTTACCCAGTTAAGCAAGAGACCGGTAAGCCAAGTCATCATATGAGATATTTCGACAATTATTCCAAGGATAGCGCCGATCAGAGCCGCTGGGAGCCCAAAGAGCAAGGTATTTACTACGCCAGCGAATATAGTAGCATGGGAGGGAAAGGGAAAAAAGAGAAAAGAAAAAGCAACTGCCAATAATAAAAACAAATGATTTTGTATTTTTCTTTTTAAATAATCCATAGTTTATTTATAATGCAGTTCCCCTAATAACAACCATTGAGTGAAGGCAAGGGATACAGTTTTTGAGCTCTTTAGTTTCCGTTTCTTTACTAAAATACCACCAACACGAATTTCCGCATCTTCCTATTTCGTGGTCCGGACTAAGAATATTTGGCACTTTTTTCGAAAAAACTTCGCATTTGTTCCCCTTAAAATTATCTTTTTCAAAGAAGATAGCTAAATAAAGACCCTCTATAGGCATAAATTTAATCGATCTTGCTCCTTTCCACTTATCGCTTGCAACCATATTTGCATTGTTTAATTCCCCTTCTGTGACTTTTCTGTAATTATTGTTTGTGCTAAAAGAAGCGCGTCCCAGGCCTTTTACGTCAGGGGGACAGAGGTCAGGGTTGCCATAATCAAGACAGTTATACAATACTACTCCCTTGTCGCTTGGGTTTGCCGGCTCCTCAACACGCTTAAATATTGTGATTGAATGAGCGTCAAAATTACCTTCACCGATATCGGTCGGTTCTTCAAAACCATTTCCATCGGTATTATAAATATATCGCAACTTACATTCTCCCTTGAAATTGTCCTTCTCGTGAAGAATAAGCCCGTAATTATATTTCCAAACTACTTTTGTTCCCGACTTGCCGTTCGGTAAAAACACTTTTTCGGGAATTTCAAAAAAGGTTTTCTTTTTATTAAAAACAAAAGGTAAGTTTTTGGAAGAATCTATTTTATAACAGGACCCTTTGTCATTTTTCATTGTCTCTCTTAGTTTTTTAGCTCCCGCAACAGATGTCGTTAAATCGCTTGACATATAGTTTGTAATGTCGCCATGGACGTCACCTGCGTCATAGTCGCAAATATAGATTCCAGGAGAGATGTAGGGATGAATGATGCTAATCTTTATCTGCTTGAAAGTGGTTAGCTCAGGGTTAATAGTATTAAAGAGGATGACGGAAGACAGTAGGATAAGAGCGCCTAAAATGGCGTAGAATACTCCTTTTCTTGCGTCAGAAAGTTGAGCGGGATTTCCCGCAGAGTAAACATATTGAACGCCGCTATAAACTAAGACGGCCAGAATAATAATACCAATCGCGACGACGGAAAAATTAAAGACATATTTTACGTAGTCTGGCAAACCGCTAGAGATGGTCGTGGGAACCGCTGTTATCCCCGGTATCTTAGGGTAAGTTATTTCTAAGGGTCTTGATGTGGCTGTTGCCGTGCTAACAGTTAATAAAGTAAAGAATACCACGAAAGCAAAAAGACTGAACAATAGAATTATTTTTATTCTTTTCTTTTTTATGTTTTTCATCTTCGGAGAGACCATTATAATATATCCTGCACTTCTTTAGAGGCGGGATCGATTTTATTTTTAAAAATATCTTTAATTTTTCCCATATTAGCATTAATTTTGTCTATCGGGTATGGGTTTCCCCCGGAAGGACTTGTCCCCTCGCAACTTGGATATTTGCCAAGGGTATCTAATACAATTTTAAGCGAAGGGAGTTGGAATCCAGGAATTTTAATTTCCACTTTTTTTGTATAGCTTAGCCTGTCCAAAGGAATAGATGGGAGCTTGTATGATACTTCGTAAACTTTGTTCGCTTCCTCTTTTAATTCGTCTGGCCAGGGAAGTTTAATCTCTGTCGGAATGCGGGACAATATATTATTGATTTCCCCCATAGGGATAGTAATCTCTCCTCCTTCCATTATTAATCTTTTTCCTTCTATTCTTGCCATCGTTCTTATGTACTTATCAACGGATTCGGAAATCAGCTCGTTGTATTTTTCGGCAACGAGATTGATATTTTTCTGAAGATTATTATCAACAGCCTTATCAACAACATTTTTAATTTTTCCCATCAGCTCGGCTATTTTATAATTTTTCTTGTCTAAAGCATTTTTTATCGTGCGGCAATATTCGTTGACGCTTATATATTCATTGTTGCACAGATCGGGAATTTTTGGGAACTTTGGCCAATAAAAATAAAAATCAGGGAAAGCGATAACAAGAGGGATAAAAAATATTTTAGCCGATATGCAACCGCCTGGTATATGAATAAGAGAGGCGACTAGCCCTAGAAGAAGATCAAAAGAGTTTATTTTTACGCCAAGCATCTCTATAATAATTTTTGGTCTTGGCAGGGAAATTTTTGGTATATCTATGTTTGCGACAAGAAGATTGGAAAGGTCGATTTTCGGCATTGGGATGGGCATCGGAGGGAAGTTTATATCTTCTAATTTTAAACTAATATTTGCTCCCCCAGTAACAGCGCTTGCTCCTCCGGGAATAGGAATAGAGGGGGTTTTAATTGATGGTATCGAAAGGTTGGGGGATGATATTCCCAAATCCAAGGAAGGGATAAGATTTTTACAGTCATCTAAGTTACAGAGATCCATATCGGGAAAATGTAAATCTTCGAAGATAAAATTAGGAAGTTTTATTTTAAAAAATGGCATAAAACTGAAAGTGGGCAGATAGATATCAGGAATTTTTATATCCGGCAGTTTTATTTTAGGAACAGACGGGAACGAAAGAGGACAATCCATCCTATCTCCGATTCCTGTGTTATCAGAAACGTCTTGTTTTGGGCAATTGTCGGTATCTCCTTGGTTTTCCTGAGGATTCGGTTTTTTAAAGCTTCCAGTAAAGAGAGGAATAAACTTACAGGGTTCGGGCGCTATTTTTTCCTTTTTTTCTTTTAACTGCTGACATTTATTTTGAAGCGCATAAAGTCCGCAACCCGCAGAAGGCGATTCTTTCAACTGGCTGAATAATTTTTGGCATTGCATCTTTTCTGCTTCTGCCCTTGTGCAAGGGTGGGGCCAATTGCACTCATTTTCGTAAAGTTCTTTTGGCGGCCCAATAGAAGCGCATATTCCAGACGGAGGAACGCACTCTGTTGTTTCGTTTAATTCACAATTGAAGAAATCGTTCCAAAGGGAATCGCATTTTTGTATAATTGTCGAATGGACATTATTTATGTCGAGGCAGAGCAAACTAGGCATTTTATATTTATCTGTCATTCCTGGAATTTCCTGGCATTTTTCAGAGAGCCAAGAAAACGTTTGAGAGTACCACTCTGCTTCAATATAATAGATAGGTTCTTTTTTTTCTTTTGGTTGGCAATTGTATGTTTTATCACTAACCTTAGGGCAAGGGAGATTTAGGTCGGGGAAAGAAGGCATTTCTGGTGAGGAGGGATGAATAATAATCGGTTCGTTTAGTTTTTTATTTTCTAAAGAAATATCAATACTGGGTAGGCGGACTTTGACGTCTTTTATTCTGTCAACGTTCGCTATGTTTATTTTTTCGGGTAAATTAATTCCAAAAGTGGCTTTTACCTCTCCTAAGTCTAACTTTTTTAAACCGACGCCGACTTTGAATATAAACTTGAAAGGGTCTTGTTCTCCGAGATTCGGCAGAATACATGCCAAGATTTTAAACATTACTCCCTGCTTGCATTCGCTACCACATTTTTTTTCGGTAGAATACTTGTCGTTATCTAATATTCCGACATTATCCATAGCGAGCGGAACAATATTTCCAGTAGAATCGATTAACTCTTTTACGCCGTTTCTCAACTTTTCCTCCTCGCTTGTTCTCAGCGTTTTCAGTTCCGATTCTAAGCCGTTGTCTCTTTCTTTAATAAGAAGTTTTCTTAGGTAAGAAAGTTGGTCAGTCTTTTCCCTGATAATCTTTTGTGTTTTTTCAATTGTTTTTCTTTCAGGGCAAGCTTCGCTAAAGGCTTTCGGCGAACCGGAAACGCAATCAGAAAAAGGAGAAGAGCCAATCTTAAATACAGGATTAAAAGATCCGCTTCTTCCGCATTGAGACTTAGCGTTGGAGCAGTTGCAATTCGCTGTTAAATCTTTCAATTGCTGGCTAGAATAAACTAGGTCCTTAGCGGTTAGATGTATTTCGGTAGTAATATCTTTTAGTCTCTCAGGATAGCGGGGAGCGTAATAGCTGCCTTCTTCCGCAAAAACGTTTTTTTTGGGAGCAAGCGGAAGCATTAGATTAGATAAAATAACGAAAAACAATAAGGTGGCAGTAATTGGTTTTTTCTTTTGGAATAAAATATTTAACATAGTTTAAAATTTAGCCACTTCTCTTAAGTGGGTGTATAGAAATTATCGGCAATTATAAATCCTCGAAATATCTATATGAAAATGAGAAACTTCATCTATGATGTAAACTCCTGGCTCGCATTTTTTTGCCGCTTCTATTATCCTATCTCCATATTCTTTCTGAAAATCCGGGGTAAGTGATATGTCTACAGCATAAGATTTGTGGTCATATTGACAATAAGGGCCACCATAATGAGAGGAGACTCTTTCTTTCCCGCGATTTATTTCATAGATATGCGAGCATCCGCCTTCTTCTGTTGGGCCTGTATTCCAATCACAGGTTCCCTTGTATATCTTTGAGTCAGAGATAGAAGAAATTATTCCTATTGTATTTTTCAGGCCTTCTTCTTGTTGTATTCTGTTTAATCTATTTCTCATACATGAAAGCAGCTGCTTAAGTGGCTTAGAAGCGTCTTTGTATTGATTGTATTTCGTTACGTCTGGCCTACAGATCCATCCTATTGGACAGTTATTTTTTTCTGCCATTGGTTCGAAATTCTTAGCGGGAATAACGTATGTCGGAGGAGCTTCAGTCGGACCAAGAAAATCAACGGCAGTTTTCCCAGAAAGAGAACAGCAATAAAAGTTTTGAGGATTACAGGAAGATATTATTTCGTTGTTGGGGCCGTAACTTCCCTTGGCTTGTTTACAGCTTAACAATTTCCATGCAGAAGAGCTGTTGCCGGAGCTATAACATAATCCTGCTAGGGTGGTTATGTTATGTAGATTATAAGGTTCTTCTTTTCCCTCCAAAAGAGCGGAAACGCGGGGAAAGGTATCTTTTATTTGGTTGATTGTTTCAAAAATCTTGTCTTCGGTTTTTTTAATTTCTTCTGATTCTTTTTCGATATCTTTCACTGGGCAGGCGTCTCCGTTGCAAACTCCGACTGCTTGAAGGCATCTGTCTTTGCAAAAGATGACGCAACCGTCACAAGGAATCGGTGAACAGCACCCATAGCAAGGATTTGGGACACAGGCGCAATTAATATTACATTTTTTTTCATTACAATGAGAAACAAGTTCAGTCATTTTCTGGAGCTCTTTTGACATATCGTTTATTAAAAGAGAAGTTCTCTCTAAACGGAAAACAGTAAGAGCGGCCAATTCTCTAATTTTCGCTACAGTATCACCCAGCGGTAGTTCAAGGGGACAGCTAAGTTCTTTAAATTTGGTAAATTCTTCAGGAAGTCCTTTGGAAGAGATTAATTCTTCAGAGAAATCCCCTCTTTGCAGGCTTATCTCTTCTGTTGGGTTATAAAGATAGTCGTAAATAGTTCCTCCTCCCGAACAATAAAAGGTGAGTTTATCGCCGTGAGAATTCCAATAATTAGGGATTTCGATCACTTTTCCTCCTGATTTTTCGAAATCATTTTTATCTGCTAAATATTCGGTAATGGTTTCTATGTCTCTATTTTCTGATTGGCAGGAGATAATTTCTTTTTCTACTGCTTGAAATTTTCTTAGTTCTTCCCTTAATATATTTTTCTGTTTATTGATTATTTGTTTATGCTCCAAGAGATGTTTTATCTTTTTTCTGTCTACGTTTAATATCTTGTCAATCCTTGCCCTTGGAGAATCTGGTTCTACGTTTACGCTTTGGTCTAACTGGCACGGGTCTCCGGTGCAACCAACAGGCAATGAGCCGACCTCTGGCTTAGAACACAAAGCGGTTAGATTTTGGCAGTGGCACTCGTCGGTTAAAGTTTTTAAATATTTATTAAGGTCAGAAATTCTATCAAAGGTAACGCCTGAATTAGACCCTATCGACCCTAATGTTTCAAATCCGTTAAGGTTTTTTTTAGCGAAAGAAGAGCCAGTTGAATTAAATCCGAAAGGAGAGGATAGCTCAGAATCATTTATTTTTGTTTTCTCCTTGAGAAATTTTTCAAGATTATTAACGGATTGTTTTAACTCCTCCGTCCTTTTCTTTTCCCAGACTCCGTTTTTTAACCCTTGAACCAAAGGTAACTCCTCAACGATTAGAGTGGGCTTTCCCGTTATCACTAAGGCTGGCTTTAGTGGTTTTGAGGAGATTATTTTATTTAACGGAGGAACGTTAAAGACAAGGAGAGTTGGATTAATATTGTATAAGAGTAAATAAGAAGAGAGTAAAATAATTAAACCAACTGTTCCTCCAAAAATTTGTTCTCGCGCTTTTTTGATTTTTGGAACATTGCCCACTGACGTTAAATAAAGAATTCCACCCCAGACCAAAACAAAAAGAGCCACTATTCCGGAGGTGGCAATAGCAAAATTAAAAATATATTTTGCATATTCTGGCAGAGTTGTGTTTATTGTGTTTAATTTCAGTCCGAAAATCTCAGGGTAGTTGACCTCTAGCTGCCTATCTCCCCTGACATAAAGAGCGAATGAGAAAAAAATAAAAAATACGAAAGAAAAGATTAGAAAGTTTTTTTTATTCTTTTTAATCATTTTATTATTTTAGCATCTTGACTAATTTAATCCAATTCTCAATCTTTAGCGCCTCTGCCCTTTGCGACAAATCAATCCCGCTTTCCCGAAAAACAAAAGACAATTTTTCTTTATTTAATTTTAACTTATTAGACGGGTTCATAGCAAGTTCTCTTGCGAGGTTGCTGACGAGTTTTTTTCTTGGATGAGAAAATCCTGCCTTAACCGCCTCGAAAAATAAACTATTCTTAGCTCTATTTTTTTTCAACGGTTTAATTCTTATAATTGCGCCGTCAACTTTTGGCATTGGCCAGAAAGATTTTTTAGAGACGGTCATAATAATTTTTGGATCAGCGTAAAACTGAGTGAAAACCGCTAGGACATTCATCTGTGGCGGTTTCGAGCAAATTCTTTTAGCGATTTCTTTTTGGACGATCAAAACCATCTCTTTTGGCGGATTTTTAAATTCTAGTAATTTTCTAATTACTGGAGAGGCGGCATAAAACGGCAAATTAGCGACAACTTTATATTTACTAGAACCGTGGAGTAAATAGCTAAGGTCAGAAATTTTCATAATGTCGCCTTGGACAATTCTTAAATTTTTACAACCTTCTAACTCTTTTTTAATAATCTCTGTCATCCTTTCGTCTTTTTCAACAGCAATTACTTTTCCTGCTCTTTGGATAATTTCCTTAGTAAGAGCGCCTAAGCCTGGACCAATTTCTAAAACGATATCTTTTTTTTGAATATTTGCTTCCTCAACAACCGCTTTAATGATTTTTTTGTCAATCAAAAAATTCTGGCCAAGCCGTTTCAAAGGGTGAAAGTGGTATTTTTTTAAAATTTTTTTGAGAAAAGAAGGCATTGTCTTAAGGGAAGTTCGCACATTTCTCTTTAGGTATTATAGAAAGAATCAAAAACTAAGGTTTCTGTGGAAAACTCTCTTGACCTTTATTTTTAAGTTGTTAGTATGCATAAGTAGGTAAAAGCAGTTTTCCCTAATCTTATAAAGAGTTGATAATCAGGTTTCAACTATTTAAAATTATGGACGAAGGAGATCCAAGCCCTATATTAAAAAAACTCAATAAAGAATTAAAGGTGTTTTTTAAAAAACATTCTTTTTATTTGGGAATAATCTTAACTATCGCCTTTTCGGGTTGGCTAGTTACTGTTTCCGGGAAAAAAATAATTGCAAGTTCTTCCCGGAATTTTTATTTCTCGTCTATCTCGGGAGAGAAGAAGGATTTTAACAGCAAAACATTTATAGGTCCCGTAAGAAACTTTATAGGCGATTACCCAGAAATGGTTTTTCTCCGGAAAGATACTTTAGTTGGCGTGTCTTCTCCGGCCATTATAGCTCCTGCGGTTTTAGCAAGCGTCATAGATATCGATAAAAAAATAACTAGGGAAGATATTATTGAATATAAAATTAAGCCAGGAGACAACCTTTCCTCTATAGCAAAAAAGTTTGACCTCTCTCTTCAGACTATTCTTTGGGCTAATGATTTAAAAAGCAATTCGGCGATTAAACCAGGGCAGGAAATTACTATATTGCCCGTAGACGGATTGGTTCATATTGTTGGTAAAGGTGAAACTATCGGGAGCATATCTAAGAAGTATAAAGCAGACTCGGAAAAAATTATTGACTTTAACAAACTCTCCTCTTCGAATAAGATTTTTGAGCACCAGCTCCTTGTTATTCCCGGAGGAAAGATGCCCTCTGTTCGCCACTATAGCAGATATGCAAAAAGATATCCCGCCGCTCCTTCGACGCATGATTTTTATGGAATCTCTCATCATTATCCCTGGGGACAATGCACCTATTGGGCTGCTCAAAAAAGGGCTTTGCCAAAGTATAGCTGGGGGAATGCGAGAGATTGGTTGAATAGCGCTATTGTCTCCGGTTTCCCAGTTTGCAGAGGAAGTAATTGCAAGCCAGAAGCGGGTGCAATTGTTTCTCTAAAGGGAAGCTCTCTTGGACATGTCGCTTATGTCGAAAGGGTCGAGGGAAGCAAAATTATTTTTTCTGAAATGAACTATTATGGATTAGGGAAGGTGGATTATCGAAGCATGATTATTGGCGACCCGAGAATTTTCGGCTACATATATAGACCGTAATGTTTCTTAGGAATTATTAAATTTGAATCCTATGCTACCAAGCATAGGATTTTTAATTTTCTCTAATTCTATACATTAACGATTCTGATATGTGCTCATAGGATATTTTTTCTGAATTATCCAAATCGGCGATTGTTCTTGCCGTTTTTAAAACTCTATGATATCCTCGGGCAGAAAGTTTTCCAGAGTCAACGAATTTTCTTAAAATGCTTTTACTCTTATCATCTACCTGGCAGTATTTTTTAATCTGAGGAATTTCCATTTCCGAATTTGTAAAAATAATTTTTTCCTTTTTCTCAGTTAAAAATCTTTCCCTTTGAACTTCGCGCGCTTTTTCCACTCGTTTTTTAATTTCAGCGCTTGAATTTTTTATATCGGGAGAAATTAATTTTTCAAATTTTACCCGAGGGACTTCGATTGAAATATCAATTCTATCCATTAATGGTCCCGATAATTTTCGCCGGTAACTGGCTATTTGCGAAGGAGTACAAGGATAAGCCCTACTATTCGGGTCATCTTCATGGTATCCGCAAGGAGAAGGATTTGCGGCGGCGACCAAAGTAAACCTAGCAGGAAAAGTAAAATGGTGTCTTGCTCTTAAAATAGTGATCTCTCCCTCTTCTAATGGTTGTCTCAATGACTCTAAGACGTCGCGGTGAAATTCGGGAAATTCATCTAAGAAAAGAATTCCCCTATGGGCAAGCGTTATCTCCCCGGGCCTAGGCGGATTTCCTCCTCCTATTAAGGCCGGCTCAGAGCTTGTATGGTGGGGAGAGCGGAAAGGACGATAGTTTATTAACGGCTTATCTTTTGGCAAAAGTCCGGCAATGCTGTATATTCTAGTAACCTCTAACGCTTCCTTAAAAGAGAGGATTGGCAAGATGGAAGGTAGGGACTTTGATAATAAGGTTTTCCCTGCTCCGGGAGGTCCTATCATAATTAAGTTATGGCCTCCGGCTGCGCTGATTTCGAGAGCTCTCTTCGAGCTTTCTTGCCCCTTAATCCATCCAATATCTACCGGATAGTGAACTTTTTCTAAAAACAAATCGGTATTTGCTTCAAATGGTTTTATCTTTATTCTCCCTTCTACGTAAGCAACAACATCTCTTAACGATTCGAGCCCGATTATCTTAATTTTATTCAGGGTATCCTTTGTTTTTTTCTCCGAGGACAAAACCAAAGCCGCCTCCTGAGCATTTTCTTTTGGCAGAACTATTTCTTTCCATCCCTTCTCTTTTGCTGCTAAAGATAGAGAAAGGGCGCCCTTGATGGGTCTCAATCTTCCGTCTAATCCAAGCTCTCCTCCGAAAACCTTCCCTTCTGGGTTAAATTTAATCTGTCTTGAAGCGGAAAGATACCCCAAAGCGATTGGAAGGTCGTATAAAGACCCTTCTTTCTTTAAATTAGCCGGAGCTAGGCTTACCAGAACTCTCTGCGCTTGTTGGTGGGGTGAATGAAATCCAGAGCTTTTTATGGCTGCTCCCACCCTTTCCTTTGATTCCTCTACTGCCTTATCTGGCAGACCAACAATTTCAAAGTGCCTTAGCCCGCGAGAAACGTCTGTTTCCACCTCGATAAATCGAGCGTCTAAACCGGTGATAGCAACAGAAAATATTTTTGAAGGCATATTATGATTTTTGATTTCTAATAAATTCCCGCCTGTTGGCGAGATTAATTTATTTTATCATAACATCTTAAATATTCTTAATATTATTAAGAATTTATATGGTTTAATTTAAGCAAAAGCTACGAATGTATTCATTTGGCGCATC
>CAYZZO010000009.1:0-10589 GCA_964483075.1 uncultured Candidatus Saccharibacteria bacterium
TTGGCAATGGCCGCTCTTATGTTTCAAAAACTATCCTTCATATTTTAAAATCTTTTCCCAAGAAAAAAAAGATATTAGTCCTCGAGTCTGACCTATTAAATCAGAATGAATATAAAATATTTAATTTTTATTTAAGAAGGTCAAAAAAGCCGATATTAATAGTTACTCATTTAGGAGAAATTTATCCTGATAGGATTCTAGTTGCCGACGAAGAAGAAAAAACTATCGGCGCAAGGAAATTAGCGAGAACATTACCGAACTATGGATATTTGATTTTAAACTCAGACGACGAGGCTTTTCAAGAGATAAAAAAAGAGACAAAAGCTAATGTTTTAAGTTATGGTTTTTGGGAAAAGGCAGATTTTAAAGCAAGCGACATTAATGTTGACCTCGAAGGGACTAATTTTAAAATAAACGTTGAAGGCAATATAATCCCTTTTTGGCTCAGAGGGCTTTTCGGTAAAGCGCATATTTATAGTATTTTGGCTTCTGTCGCCTTAGCTAAAATAAATGGTATAAATTTAGTTGATTTTTCCCAAATATTTAATGAATACGAATCTCTTTCGGGAAAAATGAAACGAATTAAGGGAATTAAAAAATCCTTAATTATTGATAATAGCCGGTCGGCCACCCTTTCTTCGACAATTGAGGCGTTAGATATCTTAGGGAAGATTAAAGGCGTAAAAGGGAGAAAAATTGCTGTTTTAGGTGATATCTTTGGGATTAAAGAGTATATCATTGAAGCTCATGGAACGATAGGCAGAGAAGCATCTAAAAATTCAGATATACTTATAACTATTGGCTTAAGAGCTAAATTTATCGCTCAAGGGGCTAAAATTGAAGGTATGCCAGAGGATAATATTTTTCAGTTCGAGGATGCTAATGAAGCAAAAAAGCGTATTCAGGAAATAATAAAAGAGGGAGACTTAATCTTAGTTAATGGTTCTAAAGAGATGAAAATGTCAGAGGTGATTGAGGAGATTAAGGGCTATTTTTGAAAGGTTTTTACTTGAATTTTTTGGTAAATTGTTATACAAAATAGATGACAGTGGAAAGGATTATTGCGCGCATTGGGTTTATGAAGTGTTTTTACGGCCTTGTCATCTAGTGGTTTAGGATACATGGTTCTCAGCCATGTCACACGGGTTCGAATCCCGTCGAGGCTACAAATATAATATTCTGACAGGCTTGCTGAAGATAGCAAGCCTTTTTTCTTTCAAAAAAGTCTATTTTTTGTTAGAATGAAAATATCAAAATTATGGAAAAAGAAATTTTGCCATATGGCGTTTCTTTGGAGAAAGTAATAAAAAGATTAAAAACCGACATAAAAACTGGATTAACCGAAGATGCAGTAAAAAGAAAACGTCGAGAATTTGGTATAAACTTAATTCCTTCTAAAAAACCTTTAGCAAAAACAAGACTACTTTTAGAGCAATTTAAAAGTCCCTTGA
Source organism: uncultured Candidatus Saccharibacteria bacterium (assembly GCA_964483075.1). Classification (GTDB taxonomy): domain Bacteria; phylum Patescibacteriota; class Minisyncoccia; order Minisyncoccales; family GWA2-38-27; genus CAYLWZ01. The sequence continues at coordinate 1,452 of CAYZZO010000009.1, forward strand.
TTTATATTTTGTTAATCGCTGGTTTTGTCGTTTTAATTTTCAAAGAATTTACAGACGCTATTGTTATTTATGCTGCCATCATCTTAAATGTTAGCGTTGGTTATTTCCAGGAAACAAAAGCAAGTGACGCTTTGAGAAAATTAAAGGAAGTTATTAAGGTTAAAGCAGAAGTAGTAAGAGATAGGAACAAGAAGATAATTGATTCCGCCGAGTTAGTTCCCGGCGATATTTTTATTTTAAATCCTGGCGATAAAGTTCCTGCCGATGGAAGAATTATTAGCTCTTACGGTTTAAAAGTAGACGAGATGGTTTTAACCGGCGAATGGCTTACAGCGGATAAAAAAGAGGGCGTTTTGCCGGAAAAAACGCCGTTAGGCAACAGGAATAATATGGTTTATATGGGTACAATCGTCGAAGAGGGAAAAGGAATGGCGGTAGTTACCTCAACTGGCCACGAAACAGAAATAGGTAAAATAGCCAGAATAGTCAGAGAGACAAAAGAGAAAAAAACGCCTTTGCAAAAAAAAATATCGCATCTTTCAAAAATTATCGGAGGAATTATAATAGCTATTTGTATTCTTATTTTTATAGAAGGAGTTATTAGCGGCCATAATTTTTTTGAGATTTTTGTCGTAGCTGTCGCTATTGCTGTCGCTGCTATTCCCGAGGGATTGCCAGTAGCCATTACTGTTATATTGGCCTTAGGTATGCAAAGAATTTTAAAGAAGAAAGGGCTTGTTAGAAAATTAGCATCGGCTGAGACATTAGGAAACACTTCTATTATTGCTACTGACAAAACAGGCACTCTCACAGAGGGAAAAATGAGGGTAACTGAACTTATAACAGAAACAAAGTCAGAGCGTAATTTAGCCCTAGAAATCTCTGCCGTGTGTAGTGAAGCTTTTATTGAAAATCCTGATGACGTGATGGAAAAATGGATTATTAGAGGGCGTCCTACTGACCGGGCATTGCTTTTAGCGGGGATAGAAGCGGGGATAAACAGACATTCTTTAAAGGAGAAAATGACCGAGATAAGCGATATCCCTTTCAACTCTTTAAATAAATACACCGCCCGTCTTTTTAAAATAAATAAAAAGAAGTATTTTTATATTTCCGGCGCCCCGGAAAAAATACTTGAATCGTCGAAGTATTTTAGAAAAAATAGCGGGAAAAAACTTTTAAGTTCCAAGGAAAGAAAAAAAATAGAGAAAAAATTAAAAGATTTAACGGGAAGGGGATTGCGAGTGGTTGCTGTTGCCAAAAAAAATGTTAGAAGTTCAAAGAATTTAGTCAGTAATTTAGTTTTTGTCGGATTAATAGGACTAAAGGATCCAGTAAGACAAGAAGTGAAAAAAACAATTAAAATATGCCGAAGGGCGGGAATGAGGCTGATAATTGTTACGGGTGACCACAGATTAACAGCAAAAGCAGTGGCTAAAGAGATAGGACTTAAAGTAAAAGAGAAAGGCATTCTGGAAGGTAAAGATTTAGACCAGCTTTCTGACGAGCAACTTTCGAAGAGAGTTGAAAGTATACAAATTTACGCCAGAGTTGAGCCAAAGCATAAAATGAGAATTATTCAGGCCTGGCAAAGCAAGGGAGAAGTGGTAGCAATGACTGGCGATGGAATTAACGATACTCCTGCCTTGAAAAAAGCCGATATTGGAGTTTCTTTCGGCTCCGGAACAGAGGCCGCTAAAGAAGTTTCAGACCTTGTTTTGCTTACGAATAATTTTAATGTTATTGTGGCGGCCGTAGAAGAAGGAAGAGCAATTATTGATAATATCCGCAAAGTCATTACTTATCTTTTATCGGATTCTTTTACAGAGGCAATTTTAATTGGAGCGAGTCTTCTTTTCGGACTGCCTTTACCGGTTACCGCTGCCCAAATTCTATGGGTGAATTTAATTGAAGACGGTTTTCCTGACATTGCCTTAGCTTTTGAGAAAAAAGAAAAAAACTTAATGGATAGAAAATCTCAAGGTCGAAACACTCCTCTTTTGACTAAAGAAATGAAAGTATTGATTTTTATCGTTGGTTTAATTACAGATTTCTTACTTTTGGGATTATTTCTCTGGCTTCATAAGTATTCTAACTATAATACCGCTCATATCAGGACAATAATTTTTGCCGGGCTGACCATTGATTCTCTTTTTTATGTCTTCTCCTGTAAAAGTTTAGAGAGAAATATATGGCACATAAATCCATTTTCAAATAAGATATTGCTTTTTTCTTGGTTTCTCGGGGCGGCAATGCTCTTAACAGCAATTTATTTTCCTTTATTTCAGGTTCTTCTAAAGACCTATTCTTTAACCCTGCCTGACTGGGAAATGATCCTTGGCATTGGATTGATAAATTTAGTTTTGATTGAAGCGACAAAATTACACTTTATAATCAATAAAAACCAAAGATTGAAAGGTCAAAAGTAGAAAAATTAAAAACTTATTATGATTTGGTTGTATATCTTAATTTTTATAATATCTTGTCTCATTCTTGCTTGGTCTGGTTCTCAGCTAGTTAATAGTTTGGCAAAGATGGCCAGATATTTAGAGTTGCGGGAATTTGTAGTTGCTTTCTTTGTAATGGCTGTTGCCGGCTCTTTCCCGAATCTTTTTGTCGGAATTAATTCTGCTTTACACAAAATCCCTCAACTTTCTTTCGGCGATGTAATTGGAGGAAACATAGTAGATTTGACGTTAGCAGTAGCGGCAGCTGTTTTAATCGGGGGAATAAGTTTGCCTGCTCAGAGCAAACTAATCCAAAGCAGTGCTATTTTTACTGCCGGTATTGCTATTTTGCCCTTGATTTTAATTTTAGATGGTGAATTGGGAAGAATAGATGGCTTGATTCTTCTTTTAGCTTTTTTAATTTATATATCTTGGGTTTTTTCAAAAAGTGATAGATTCAAAAAGAAATATGATTCGAGAAAAGACGGCAAAGAAAAGGAAATAAAAGAGGAAGAAAAAGTTATGGGTAAATTTAGAGGTCTTTTAAAAGATTTATTGACTGTTTTTTTGGCTTTAGTATTACTTTTATTGGGCTCGGAAGGTATTGTTATAAGCGCTCGAGATTTTGCCGAAGAATTGAAAATTAGCCTGCCTTTAGTAGGGGCTTTAATCGTTGGATTGGGCAACGCTCTTCCAGAAAGTTATTTTGCCGTTGTTTCGGCAAGGAAAAAAGAAACTTGGATGATTTTAGGCGATTTAATGGGGTCGGTTATCATTAGCGCAACTCTTGTCTTAGGGGTTGTTGCCTTAATTGATCCGATTAAAATTTATAATTTTTCCACTATTATTATTGCCAGTATTTTTCTTGCTATAACCGCGATTTTCTTTTTAATGGTTGTCAAAACAGACCAAAAAATAAGTAAAAAAGAGAGCCTTGCTTTATTGGCAATATACATTCTTTTTCTTCTTCTGGAGGTTTTAGTTAGGTGAAAGTTGATTTTTTTTAAAAAATATTATAATATAACCCTAATACATAATAATTTTTCGGAACGAAGCGCAGAAATTTTAAGCGAAAATTGTGAAGAGAGGGGAAACGTATATGACAATATACGCTGACGAGCTCTAAACAATTTAGAGCCAAAATTTCAAGTTGTAGCGAAAAGGATTATTGCGCATTAAGTTTTATAACTGAATGGATCAATTAATTATTGGTTTTTTAATAACGGTAACCGTAGGAATAGGAATAATAATTTTTTTATTATCCAAGAAAAGACCGGAAAAGCAATCAGAATCACTGATAATGCTGAAACAAGATATAGAATTTTTAAAACAGGTTTTAGACAATAAATTATCCGAGTCAACAAAGGCGATTCAAAGCCAATTTGGCGAGAGCGCTAAGATTGTTAAGGATGTAACGGAGAAACTGACACGACTTGACGAAACAAATCGGCAGGTAGTAAATTTCGCTGACCAGCTTCGGAATCTTCAAGATATTTTGAAAAACCCGAAGCAGAGAGGGGTATTGGGAGAGTATTACCTAGAAGCAGTCTTGAAAAATGTCTTGCCTCCTGGTTCTTATAAGACGCAATACTCTTTTAAGGACGGGACTATAGTTGATGCTGTTGTTTTTGTCAATAAAAGAATTATTCCCATAGATTCAAAGTTTAGCTTAGAAAATTACAATCGTATTCTGGAAGCAAGTCTTCCGGCAGACAAAAAGAAATACGAAAGTGCTTTTATTTCTGATCTCAAGATGAGAATTGATGAAACGGCAAAGTATGTGAAACCGGAAGAAAACACCATGGATTTTGCTTTTATGTTTATCCCTTCAGAAGCTGTTTATTATGATTTGCTTATTAACAAGATAGGAGCAATTGCTGATGACACCAATAATTTAATTTATTATGCTGGAAAGAAGAGAGTTGTCATTGTCTCTCCGACATCATTTTTGGCTTATTTACAGACGGTTTTACAAGGTCTTCGTAACCAGAAAATTTCCGAACAGGCGCAAGAAATAATAAAACAAGTTGAACGCCTAGGAAAGCATTTGTGGACATATAGCGGATATATGGAAAAACTTGGAATGCACTTAGGGACGGCGGTTAGTACTTATAAAAAAGCCCATAAGGAATTTTCTAAGGTCGATAAAGATGTTGTCAAGATAACTGGAAAAGATTCCAAAATAAAATTTAAAGAACCGAACATTGACCCGCCATTATTAGAAGAATAAATTATAATTAAGAGTTAAAAATAATGATTTTTTCATAATTAGTAATTCTTAATTTTGAACTTATGTTTGCAGTTATAAAAACAGGGGGAAAACAATACCTTGTTGAACCCGGTGATAAAATTAAAATCGAAAAAATTGAGGGAGAAACGGGAAAAGAAATACCATTTAAAGATGTTTTGCTGGTAGAGAAAAATAGAAAACTGGAAATTGGTACTCCTTTCGTGAAAGGGACTAAAGTTTTAGGGAAAATTTTAAAGCAAGAGAAGGGGAAAAAGGTAATAGTTTTTAAGTATAAGCCGAAAACAAGATATAAAAAGAAAACTGGTCATCGCCAATTATTTAGCGAGGTTGAGATCGTTAAAATAGAGTCTTAATTTAAATTCTGCTTTCTAAGGATCTTGCTTCCTAAGTATAAAAAAGAAGGAGATAATCTCCTTCTTTTTTATTATAATTTTTGATATTTTTTTATTTTCTTCCCTTGAAAGCATTTTCCAAAGTTTCTTCGTCGGCGTATTCAAGTTCTCCTCCAATTGGCAATCCTCGTCCAAGTCGGGTTATTTCTGGCAATTTTTTTTCTTTTGGCATTAAAATAGCTTTTAGTACTCTTTCTAGATAAAGAGAAGTTGATTCCCCCTCAACGGTTGGATTTAAGGCGATAATGATTTCCTTAAAATTAGAATTTTTAATTCTTTCTTCTAGTTCTTTCGTCCTTAAGTTGTTATTGTCGCCGCGACGGCTCAAATTAATTGTTCCTCCTAGAATAAAATAAAGTCCTTTATATTTTTTTGTTTTTTCGATTGAGATTAGATCAATTTCTTTTTCTACGACGCAAAGAGTGTCTCTCTTCCGCGACTTGTTTCGACATATTGGACAAAGCGTTTCTTTTGAATTTTTTTCTGATTCGAAAGGACTAAAACAAAAAGAACAAATTTTTATCGATTTTTTTAAATCAACCATAGAATCCAAAAGTTTGTCGAATTCTTTATCCGGAAGTTTCAGCAAGTAGAAAACAAAACGGCTGGCCGTTCGCGATCCAATAGTCGGGAACTTTGAGAATAGATTGATAAGCTTTTGAATAGATGGTGGGTACATAACTTTAATTTTCTCTAAATCGAGCGCTCAGAATCCTGAGTGCTCGATGGTTTATTCTTAATCATTTTGTTAATCGGGTTATCATTCCACTGAAAGCAGGATAATTTAGATTTCTTCATCGCGTTCCTCTTTTTCAAGATCGCGGAAGGTAACTTTTTGGTCATCAAAAAATAATTCAACTTTTCCGATTGGGCCGTTACGGTGTTTAGCAACAATTATATCAGCAATATTTTTTCTAGTTGTATCTTCCCGATATCTGTCTTCGCGGTAAATAAATAAAACAACATCCGCGTCCTGTTCCAAAGAGCCAGATTCTCTTAAATCAGCAAGTCGCGGAATTTGGGGAGTTCGCTGTTCAACGGCCCTTGATAACTGAGATAGAGCCAAAACAGGAACATTAAGCTCTCTAGCCAATACTTTTAAAGAACGCGATATTTCTGTTACTTGCTGAACCATACTTACCATTGGATTGCGCGATTCCATTAATTGCAAATAATCAATGATAATTAGTCCAAGTCCGTGTTCTGCCTGCAATCTTCTTGCCATTGCCCGCATTTGAAGAACATTTGAGGAAGCGGCGTCGTCAATATAAATGGGAGCTTCGGATAATACTCCTAAAGTATGTTGTATTCTTGTAAAGTCACTATCTTCTCCTTCAGATGAAAGTTGGCCTGTTCTTAGTTTCCATAAATCGACATTAGAAAAACCGGCTATCAAGCGGTCTATGATTTGGTCGTTTGACATTTCTAAGCTAAACATTCCGACCGGTTTTTTTTGGTTTATAGCAATATTAGCGGCGATATTAAGCGCTAAACTGGATTTTCCCATAGATGGCCGAGAAGCTAAAATTATAAGGTCTGATTTTTGGAAACCGGCAAGAATACCATCAAGGTCTCTAAATCCTGTTGGAATGCCCCGAATTTCTCCTTTTCTTTTAGATAGTTTTTCTAATCGCTCAAATGCTTCTTCTAATCCGTTTTTGATTGGAAGAAAATTTTGAGTTAAGCTTTTTTGAGCTATGCCAAAAATTTTTTGTTCTGCCTTGTCTAAAAGCATATCAATATCCTCTTTTTCGTTATGGCCTATTAAATCTATTTCCTGTCCGGCTTCTATCAAATCCCTTAGAATCCTTTTTCTTTGGACGATTTTAGCGTAGTTCAAAACATGGGCGGCAGTAGGAACTTCGTTAATAAGTTCGGTTAAGTAGCTGCTTCCTCCGACGTTCTCTAAAAGTTTTCTTTCTTTGAGGTGATTAGAAATAGATAATAAGTCAATGGGATTATTTTTTTCAAAAAGTTCTAGAATCGCCTTATAGATATCTTGGTGTGTTTTTTTGTAAAAATCTTTCGGCTGAAGAAAATCTCCAACTTTAATGATAGCATTTTTGTCCAACATCAAAGAGCCGAGCAAAGACCTTTCTGCTTCAATATTTTGAGGGGGCAGTTTTCCTATTGAAGATGAATTTTTGTTGTTAAAATTATCTATCATTAACTTTTATATACCAAAAATAAAAACCCCTGGCAAGAGAGAATATTCGACATTATTGTGTTGTCATTATTTAACAAATTTCCTAAAATTTATTCAAAAGTTCATCGTTGCGTAGCAGTGAACTTACGGAGGTCGCACCTCCGCCGGCTTTAATTTTTCTTTTTTATTTTTACTCCTTCCTTGGTATCTTCAATTATGTATCCCAGTTTCTTTATTTTTTTTCTGACTTCATCGGCTTTTTGCCAGTTTCCTTTTTGTCGGTATTTATTTCTTTTTTCAGCTAATTCGAGGGTTTCTTTCGGTATTTTTTCTTTTTTTATTTTTGCTAGTCCTAATCCAAAAATCTTATCAAAATCTAAAGCAAGGAAATATTTTTCGTTTTTAGAAAGTTTTTTATCTTCAAGCGCTTTCCAGAACAAAGCGAGCGCTTTTGGTATATCTAAATCATTATTTGTTAATTCAATAAACTTTCTCCGATATTCTTCGTTCTTTTTAGGAACCGATTTTAACTCTTTTATTTTCTCGTAAATTTTATTCAAAGCGTTCTGGCTGGCCTTTATATTTTCTAAGGAAAAAACCAATGGAGAACGGTAATGAGCTGTGAGGCAGAGGTAGCGATAAGCGAGGGGATTAAATCCCTTTTTAATTAAATCGCTAAGAATGGTAATATTGCCTTTCGATTTACTCATTTTGCTTTTTTTCAAGACAAGAAATTCCCCGTGAATCCAAAAACGAGCTAATATTTTATTATAAGCTGCTTCTGCTTGGGCAATTTCGTTGGTGTGGTGAATAGGAATGTGGTCTATTCCTCCGCAATGTATATCAAAAGGAATTCCTAAGTTTTTAGTGCTCATTACCACGCATTCAGTATGCCATCCGGGGAAACCTTTTCCCCAAGGAGAATTCCATTCCATTTGCCTTTTGCTTTTTAACGGGCTAAATTTCCATAAAGCGAAATCGGTAGCATTTTTTTTTCCTTTAACGGTTTTAACCCTTATTCCAGACCTTAACCCTTTTTCCGCTTCTTTCTTTTTTTTCCCCCAAAGCTTCCCATAATCTTTTAATTTTGAGGTATCAAAATAAACGCCGTCTTTAATTGTATAAGTAAATCCTTTTTTTTCTAAAATCTTAATTAGGTTTATTTGTTCTTTAATAGTGTCTGTCGCTCTTATCCAGATATTCGGTTCTTTAATGTTTAAGCTGGCTAAATCTTTTTTAAATACTTTGATGTAAAAATCAGCAATTTGCCAGACACTTTTTTTCTCCTTCTTTGCTCCTTTTTCTAACTTATCTTCTCCGGTATCGGCGTCGGAAGTCAAATGGCCAACATCAGTAATATTCATTACGTGTTTTATTTCGTAACCGTTATACCCTAAAACTCTTTTTAATATATCCTCAAAAATATACGTTCTTAGATTTCCAAGATGGGCAAACCAATAAACTGTCGGACCGCAAGTATAAAGTCCGACCTTTTTATCGTTTAGCGGCTTGAAAATTTCTTTTTTTCTTGATAACGTATTATATAGCTTTAACATATTATTTATTTTACCTTGCCGGGTAATGTAGAGCAATAGAGGGGCATACTCGTCGCATTGGTATTGACATATTTAAATAATATGATATAGTATAAATGTTCTTAAACAATTTAATTCAAAGGAGGAAAAAATGAAAAGAAAAGCAAAAGTAAGAGTAGGAACGAAAAGAAATTACAAACCTTCAAAAAAAGAATTGGAAGAAGCGAGAGAAGAGGCAAGAGAAGAAGCGAGAGAAGAGGAAAGAGAAAAGTTAAGAGAAGAAGCAAGAGAAGAAGCAAGAAAGAAAGAAGAAGCAAGAGAAGAAGCAAGAAAGAAAGAAAAGGCAAAAGCAAAGGCAAAAGCAAAG
>CAYZZO010000009.1:10689-12263 GCA_964483075.1 uncultured Candidatus Saccharibacteria bacterium
AGCAAGAGAAGAAGCAAGAAAGAAAGAAAAGGCAAAAGCAAAGGCAAAAGCAAAGAGTGAAGGGAAAGTAAAAAAAGCGTTATGAGCGCAAAAAGATAATTAAATTTAACACTCCTCCATAGGGCTGGTATGCAATTATCAGCCCTTTTCTTTAAATTGTGTGAGTGAGATACGTTTGTGGCACCTATTGAATTTGCCGCAAGGTATAATCAACCGTTACAGATGTACTCTTCTATTACACTTTCTTGATTATCACTCAAAAATATGGTATATATAATAATGAATCGCGTAACAAGGAAAACCTATTTGTTTGCGGTAAAAATCGTCACACTTGTGACTTTAATAAGGCGCTATTATTAGCGTCTTTTTGTTCTTTAAAAATTTAGAAGGAGGTGAGACAAATGTTTAATAGAAACAAAAAGATATTCAGGGATGTTTTAAGGAGAAGATATAACTTGAATGAAAACATGCTTTATTCTCCTTCTCGTAGGGATCAAGAATACGTAAAACATGTTGCTTCTGGTTATAAACCGAAAATAACAGAATTTAAACGTCTTCCTGCAAGATATTGTTTTGATCGCAGAGGTGTTCGTATGCTCGGTGTTGAATGTTTTCATTGCTAGATTTTATTTTAAGAAAGGGAATAGATTCCGTCATTGTGGCTGGATTATTACTGTATGTTTAGCCAACGATAAAAAAGCATAGTTCCGTCATAGTTGTCTCGGAGTTCATTAAATTACATCATTAAGGAGGTGATAGCAATGATTAGGGCGTGGTGTGCGAAGTATAACAAGGCGGTCCCGGATGGGAAAGTAGTTCGTTATTGTTTCAGGATTAATTGTGTTCATTTGAGATTATATTATAAGAAAAGGAGGCGTTCAAATGAGATTAGCTTACATCAGCAGTTCATATCGTTCAATAAGCAAAAAGCAGGTAGAGGCTAACGTTAAAAAAGCTATTGAGTATGGTAAGATTGTCAAAAAATTGGGTTATCTGCCTTTTGTTCCACACATCAATATATTTGATATAATGGAAGAAGGCGATGATGTTATGAATTTCTGTATAGAACACCTGAAGCATTGTGACGTTCTGATAGTTTGCGAAGAAATTATTACAGAAGGAATGAAAAAGGAAATCACCGAAGCGTTTGAACTGGATATCGAGGTCTTAATTCTTAAGGAAAGAGAGTTGGTAAGAATGTATAATCCAAAGATAAAGGAAAGCGAAGGTAAAAGTAATAGTAAGGAAGACAGCTAAGAAAACAAGGAAAAAGCATGCCAAAGTTTAGAGAGAAGGTTTGGCGAAAAAAGAAAAACTAGAAAAAGCAGTAAAAAATGAGAATCTAACAGTTTTCGCGAGCGGGAAAAAAAGAAATAAAAAGAAAAGTTGTGAGCGCGAAAAACAAAAAAATCGTCGTTTTAGGAGACGGCTAAGGGTGTTTTTCATTTAACATCATTTCACGATCATGGCTGGTATAACAATTACCAGCCTTTTCTTTAAACTTTTCAAGAGTTTAGATCTATGATAATATTTAATAACATAGGAAAGAGTTCTTGTCCTGTTCTCTAAATTAA
>CAYZZO010000010.1:0-11764 GCA_964483075.1 uncultured Candidatus Saccharibacteria bacterium
AACTATTAAGAAAATAGCAATTGTCAGCGGTAAGGGAGGAGTGGGGAAATCAATGCTTACCTCCTCTCTCTTAATGCTTCTTGCAAAAGACAAAAGAAGAGTCATTGCCGTTGATTGCGACGTCGATGCTCCTAATTTAGCTGTTTGGCTTGGAGAACCGAAAAGCTGGAAAAAAGTAAAAAAAATAAGCCTTTCGGAAAAACCGGAAATAAACGATAATAAATTGACTAGGGAAGATGTCAAAATGTGCGTAAAGAAATGTAAATTCGGAGCGTTAGAAGCAGGAACTAGTTCTCAATCTAAGTCTAGCCGGAAGCAGGAAAAACTAAAATTAAATCCATTTCTTTGCGAGGGATGCGGTGCTTGCGAAGTATTTTGCCCCAAAGGAGTAATAAAAATGAAGCCGGTGAAAAATGGGGAAATAAAAATAAAAAAGACAAAATATGGATTTTTCCTTATCTCTGGCCAACTTTATCCGGGTGAAACAGGTTCAGGAAAGATAGTCGGCGAAATTAAACGCCAGGCAGAAAAATTTACTGGCGATATAATGCTTATTGATTCTGCTCCCGGAACAGGCTGTCCGGTGACTGCTTCTCTCCAAGATGCGGACTTTGCTTTATTGGTTACCGAACCAACCCTTTCTGGTTTTTCTGACTTAAAGAGGGTTTTAGAAATTATTAATTATTTTAATATTTCCTGGGGGGTAGTTATAAATAAATACGATATTAATTTAGAGTTAAGCGGTAAAATAAAGAAATGGTCAGGGCGCAGGTTCTTGGGAAGAATTTCTTACGATAAAAATATCTTTAAAGCAATTTCTAATTTAATCCCGATTATGAAAACAAACTTAAAAGCAAGTAAAGAAATTAAAAAAATTTATCAAAACTTTAGCCACAATTTTAACTTTTAGTTTCCAAGTTTCAACCTCTAAGTTCTAAATTATAGGTTGTAAGTTTTTATGGTTCGACCAATAAAAAAAAGAAAAGTTTCTTTTGACTCAAATGTAACTTATTTTAAGCCGAGAGCTGTTCCTCTTTCAAAAATAAAAGAAGTGGAATTAAAGGCAGACGAGGTGGAAGCCTTGCGCCTTTGCGACTCTAAGAAGTTAGGACAGGTAAGAGCCTCTAAAAAAATGGGGGTTTCTCAAAGCACTCTTCAACGAGTCTTGACTTCCGCGCGAAAAAAAGTTTCAGAAGCATTAATCGAAGGGAAAGCAATTAAAATTAAAAAATAATTCCGTTCCCGATTGCGTGTGACACTAGGCGCATGTTAGAATAGAATATTAGATCCTGTCATGCTATCAATACCAAAGTCGCAACTAGTCTTTAAAATGTTTTAAGAGTGCAAAATTTGATGGACGTGATTGATTTAATACATAAAAAATGTTAAAATAAAAAAATGAAATTTGTTATTTTAGGACATTTAATGAAAAGAAAGGATTTAAGAATGTTTTTCCCTTTAGGGAGGTATCTGCCTCTGGGGTTAATGGAGGGATTTACTTCTTTTTTTCCTGCCAAAAAGAGCTTTCGAGTTGCTTCTCATTTTAAGGTTCTTAACAAAGCAGAAGGATGGGTGGTGGGAATCGCTTTAACTCCTCAACAGATGAAATCCCTTCCGAAAGAAAAAGTAAGGAAAAAAATTTTAGAAGCAGTTTTGTTCTCTCAAGAAAAATTAGGAGCAGAGCTCTTAATGCTCGGCGCCTTAACGGCTCCTTTAACTTCAGCGGGCAAGTGGTTAATAGAACAGCCAAAAGTTAAATTAAATATCACCACTGGAAATACTTATACGGCCGCTATCTCTATTGAAGCTATAGAAAAAGCAGCTAGTTTAGCTAATTTAGATTTATCAAAAATAAAAATAGCAATTATTGGAGCTGCTGGGACAATTGGCGGAGCTGTTAGTAAATATTTCAATAAGAAAGGAGCAAAGCTTATTCTAGTTGGGAGAACCTGTAAAAGCTTTGAAAGAATAAAACCATTTTTAATTGGAGATAATTATAGATTAACTTGTGACGTGAAAGAAATAATAAATGCTGATATCGTTATTACCGCTACCTCTCATCCTGACGCCTTAATAAATCCCGAATTTTTAAAAGAAAACGCGATTGTAGTTGATGTAGCCGAGCCATCGGATCTTTCCCCTAACATAGTGGAGGAAAGACCTGATGTGATTGCTATTGATGGAGGAAGAGTGAAATGGGAATATGTGGATGTAGGAATAGATTTAGGTGTGCCTCCTAAAACTGGTTTTGCCTGTATGACAGAATCAATTTTGCAGGCTCTGGAAGCAAGAAAAGAAAATTATATTGGTTCGGTCGATTTAGAACACTTGAATGAAACCCAGCAATGGGCAAAGAAATGGGGATTTAGCTTAGCCGATTTTACTTCTTTTAACAAACCAATCCCTTTAGAGAAATTTAAAAAGGCCTAAAACGAACTTAATATGTAGCAATTCTTTCGTTACGAAAAGTTATTATTTATCAGGCCTAATCTTTTAAATAATGCATTAAGTTTGACAAACTAACTTTTAAAAAATATGGCAAAAGCAAACTATTATGTTCCTAACAACCGTCCTTGGTTTAAATATTATCCCGAGGGCGTCTCTCATCACTTAGATTATCCAGAGATTCCTCTTTATGAACTCTTAGATAGTTCAGCAGAGAAATATCCTAACAATACAGCTTTAGTATTTTATGGCAAAGAAATAACTTACAAAAAATTAAAGGAATTATCGGACAGATTTGCTCATTCATTACAAAGTTTAGGCATTCAAAAAGGCGACAGAGTCGCTTTTTTAATGCCTAATTGCCCGCAATTCGTAATAGGATTTTACGGAACGATGAAAACAGGAGCAATACCTGTCCCTTTAAATCCATTATATACCGGAGAAGAGTTAAAATATTTTTTTAAAGATGCAGAACCAAGAATAATACTTACATTAGATATATTTTACGAAAAAGTAAAGGAAGCAGAAAAAGTCACTCCCCAAATAGAAAAAATCATTACTGCCAACATTGCGGACTACTTTCCAGCCCTAAAAAGAATTTTAGGAAAACTGGCAGGTAAGATAAAATCACCTAAATGCGAAGGTTCTTTAAGCTTTGAGGAATTTCTTAATATTTCTCCAGATTATAATAGAATAATAATTAACCCAAAAGAAGATTTGGCTGTAATACTTTATACAGGAGGAACAACTGGAAAACCGAAAGGGGTAATGTTGAGCCACTTCAACGTCGTTTCTAATGCATTTGCTTTGAATAAATTGTTCACAAAAGTAAAATTTGATTCAACGGTAATAGTAGTTCCTTTTTTCCATATTTATGCGATAAACGCGATTTTGTCTTGGGGTTTTTTAAGAAATATAAAATTTGTTCTTTTGCCAAAATTTAAGACCGAAGAGGTAATTAATATTATCAAGAAATATAAAATAAATTACTTCCCAGGGGTTCCAGCCATGTATGCTGCTTTTTGGAAATATTACCAAAAAAAACCTCAAACTCCTTTTTTAAAATCTGTAACTTTATGTGGAGGTGGTAGCACCTCAATCTCTTCTTACCTATGGAAAAAAATAGGCATAATAGCTCCTTCAGCTCTTTTGACCGAGGGCTATGGATTGTCGGAAACCTCGCCTTTATTGTCAATTGACTCTCCATCCAATAAATATGAGAAAAAAATAGGGTCAGCAGGAATTCCATTTATTGATACTGATGTAAAAATTGTCGACCCGGAAACTAAAATAGAATTACCTCCAAATCAACCAGGTGAGATTATAGCTAAGGGTCCTCAAGTATTCAAAGGTTATTGGAAAAAACCAGAAAAAACAAAAGAAACATTAAAAGACGGCTGGATTTACACAAAAGATATCGGAAGAATAGACAAAAATGGAATATTTTATGTTGAGGGGAGATTAGACGATATGATAAACGTCAGAGGAGAAAAAGTCTGGCCAAGAGAGGTAGAGATGGTATTGGAACAAAATCTTAAGATTCAAGAGGTGGCTGTAATAGGAATAAAAGATGATTATTATGGCCAAGCAATAAAAGCCTGCGTTGTTCTGAAAGACGAAGCTCAATCTTCAGAAAAAGAACTAATTAATTTTTGTAAGGACAAGTTATCTCCCCACAAAATTCCTCATATGGTAGAGTTCTTTAAAGTTTTACCTAAAACTCATTTAGGCAAAATTTCGCATCACGAACTAAGGGTAAGAGAAGATAATAAAAACAAATGACCCAAATACCATTTCCAATCTATTTAATGATACCGAGCGGGATTTTAATTTTCACGATAGGGTTGTATAGTTGGATAAAAACAAGAAAAAAAGAAAGCTTTATCTTTTTGCTTTTAAGTATAGTCCAAGCCATGTGGTCCATTGGAACCTTTAAAATGTGGCAGAGTTGTGGGAACGACCAAGCAGTAATTTTTTGGGATAAACTTCTTTATCTAGCGGCTATTTTTATGCCGGCTTTAATTTATCATTTCTCTTTGAAGTTTTGTAGAATTAAGAAACAAAAAGTTCTTTTATACTTATCCTATTTCATTGCAATTTTTTTTGCAGTTTTAACCAGGACCGATTATTTTGTAAAAGATGTTTTCTATTATAAATGGGGATGTCATTCAGTGGCTCAAACTGGCCAATATTTTTTTATTTTATATATAGCATTTTTCGTTTTCTTATCACTTTATAATTTTTTTAAAGTTTGGAGCAATAAAAAAGAGGACCGTTTAAGACGGAACCAATCATTTTATATTTTTTGGGCGGTTTTTGTTTTTGGTTTGACTGGTTTTGAGCTATTGCCTGCTTATAGAATTGGAATATATCCAGCGTTTTATTTATCTCTGCCAATTTTTGCTGTAATTTTTGCTTATGCCATCACTCAAAAACAATTATTTCCTCGGGTTTTAGGAACAAATATTTTAGTAGCAACTATTTTAATTTTCCTTTTTAGTTTTGTGATTATTCCTGAAATCCATATAGGATTTTTGGGAAAATTTATAGTTTTTCTTTTAATTGCTTTTCCTTTGTTCATGCTTTTACGTTATACAAACCGGGAAATTAAATTACGGGAAGAGGCAGAGGATTTAGCCAAAGAGATTAAACGCCTTGATGAGGCGAAAACCCAGTTTATGATGGCTACTCAGCATCATTTAAGGACACCTTTAACTGCGATGATAGGGTACTTGGATTTGATTTTTGATGGCACCTACGGAAAAGTTTCTCCGCGAATCAAACAAACACTTTTAAAGTTTCAAGCATCAGCCGAGAGGTTGAATAAAATAGTTAATGAGCTTTTGGATGTTTCTCAATTTCAATTAGGCAAAAAAGTAGTTTCTTTTCAGCCAAATGTAAACATAGAAAGCATTTTAAAAGACATATCAGAAGACCTTAAATTTGAAGTTCAAACTAAAAAAATTTATTTGAAATTTCAAAATTTAACAAACTTACCGAAAATCAAAGCCGATCCAGAAAAACTTAGATTGGCCTTAAGCAATATTATTGATAATGCCGTAAAATATACGTTAAAAGGAGGAGTGGTCGTGAATACAGAAACAACCGATTCTAAGATTTTAATCTCGGTTAAAGATACAGGGATAGGCATTTCAAGGGAAAAGCAAAAAAATCTGTTTCACAGAATTTTCGAGAGAGGAAAGAGAGCCAAAAAAGCCAATACTACGGGTAAGGGTATCGGTCTTTATATAACCTATCATATTATTAAAGCCCATTATGGTCGAGTTTGGGTGGAATCTGAAGGAAAAGGAAAAGGAACTACTTTTTACGTAGAACTGCCAATAAATCAGAACCAAACAAGCTAAATTGCAAAATGAGAAGATTTTATTAAAAATAGCATATGTCGCAAAAGGTGGAGAACAGTTAAATAATTGATATTATCTTTTGTGATTACGCTTAATAATACAATGAAGTACGGAAAAACAATTTTACTCATAGAAGACGATTTGGCGATAATAGATGTTTATAAAATAGCCCTAGAAAAAGAGAAGTTTAGAGTGGAGATAATTACTCTGGGAAGTGAGGCAATTAAAAAAATGCGGGAAATTAATGAAAATAAAACCGAAAAGCCAAACTTGATTTTACTTGATATTATTTTGCCAGATATAAATGGTATCGATATTCTTAAGGAAATAAGAAGAGGGGAAAAAACCAAAAAACTTCCCGTATTTATCCTAACTAATTATAGCAGCGAAGATGTTAGAAAGGATAGTTTTTCCCTTAACGCGAAGCAATATATTATCAAGACAGAATGTACTCCGAGAGAATTAATTAAGCTAATAAAAGAACAATTAAAATAAAAAGCCTATTGTCGTTTTAGAATTAGAGGAAAGCGATTAAAGAAAGTAAGGTGCGCAGGGACTGTCCTTGCGCATTTTTAAGTCTGTGTCTAATTGCTTAACACTATATATGCATATCAATTATTAAGAAATTTTGGTGAAGCCTAAAATAGCGTGGCACTATATATTGTATGTATAGGTTCAGATACATATGATACACTTCTATGATTGTAGAATGATAACATTTTTTGTTGGTAATCTATGTGTTCGAAGTTTCCAGAAATATTCTAATGAAGTAAGTTGTCCTAGGGCTTCATGGGGACGGACATTGTTCCAAATATCTTCCCATTCCTTGATCTTTCTTTGCATTGCTGAAAGGATAGAATAAACATTCCCTTGTTGATAGAATTCTTTCTTATCTGACCGATGAGACCTTTGCACGTAGGTGTTTTGCTTAGGAGTTCGAGGATAGATAAAGTAATGAGGAATATTCTTTTGTTTATATGCTTTGTCAAACTCTTTTAAGAAAGGAGCGCCATTGTCTGTTTGGATTCTCTTAATTTGAAATGGAAAAACCTGAATGCATTCTTCAAGAAACTTAACTCCATTTTTAGAAGACTGGGAAGAATATACTCTTAACACTCTTCTCTTAGTCAATACATCAATAGCGGTAAATTGATAGAATTTCATTCCTCCAGTCAGCATAATATATTTGGTGTCTATTTGAATCATATCTCCTGCTTTAAATATGCTTAATCCCTTAGGAAATCGCGCCTTTGGACGCAGAGCAACTCTTCTTCGCTTTTGAGATATCTTCTTATTAATCAGATTTCTTCTTTTTAATATCCTGCCTATTGTGCTAACCGATGTCTGCATGCTTTCTCTGTCTAACAGAGACTTAATCTTGTATTTTGACCAAGCCGGATATCGTCTTTTTATTTGAACCGTCCTTATTATGATATTCGATAAAGTCGTAGGTTTTCTAATGTTTTTTGGCTTTCTTGATTACTCGTTTAATCCAATAACTCCGTAATGCTTGAATCTCTTCAACTATGTAATGTTGCTCTTCCTATTCCGAGGTGTCTGGCCGTTAAAGAAACATTGCTATTATACCCTCTATGCCAATCCAATATCTTTACCTTATACCTTGCTCGTTCAGTTAATTTGTCTGTCAGGAACGATGAACGAGCAATAGATATTGCTCCCTGGCAGAACTGTGCCATATATTGTCATATGGCGCTAGAGTACTTTTTATGGATTTTCAAGACCTTAAAGTGTATCATATCATATGGACCAGTACAGGGGGAATTTTACCTTATAAGAGATGTTCGAGGCGGAATTAGTTTTACTAAGACTAACACACGGTACTTATGGTTCATTTCTCGTGATGAATTAAGTAAATTATTAGAGGATGAAGGCATAGAAGTTGAAAACGAATTAAGAGAAGATACGGGAATTAATAACTTAGAGGGGGTGACAATCTATGGGAAATTTGAATAACAAAATTTCTATCCTTATCGATAAAGAGTTAAGGGCATTGGGCAACAGAAGATTTGCAAAAAGCAGAAATAGATTGATTAATGAAGGAGTGATTTCTTATGGAGTGAAAACACAAGAAATTAGAAAAATTACCAAGAAATATTTCAAGCGATTTCAAGAAAGAGAAAGTGCAAGAGATTGGTTAGAGATTGTGAAAGACTTGCTATCAACAAAAGTGTTTGAAAATCAAATGACTGGGATATTTCTTTTGGGTGCCTTTCTTAAAACTGGTGGAAAATTAACTATTCCTAATCTTGGAAAATTGATTACAAGATATATTGATAATTGGGCAACCTGTGATGCGGTGAGTAGTGAAGTTGTTGCGACAATTTTAAAGAAATCGCCAGAAGAAATCAAAACCTTGTATCTTTGGGTAAAGTCTGGAAATATTTGGTTGAAAAGGGCCGCTTTGGTAACAGTAGTGAAACTTAAAAACCGAATTGAAAATTGGCAAGAAATTGCTTTAATGACGCTTTCTTTTTCGAAAAAAGAAAAAGAACCAATCCTTAAAAAAGCAGTTCAATGGCTAAAGAAAGAACTTTCTTAATAACGGGACGAGGAAACATTGCGTCCCGTTTTTATTTTTGTATAATAAATTTAAGTTATCGGTTCACTTTTGAAAAAACTTAGGGTGGGAAGCGTTTCCGAAAGAAATTTGCGAAGCAAATTTACCAAAGTTAGCAAAAATTAAATCCTTTTTAATTGAAAAATTTTGTTGCCCGCCCTCTTAAAAATAAAAATTTTTGCTGGCTTTGGTGATGGTCAGCGTCAGCCGACTTTTCGGAAACGCTGGGTGGGATTGTCGCCCTGCGGGCGACAATTAAAAGTTGGCGTCGGGATTTTGTTCAAAATAGGTTCGAATTTTGTACAAAAGACACTAATCATTTTTAATCAGAAAAAATTTTATGGGAAAGACAGTAGTAGAATATATAAAAATTTCCATAAGGAATTTAAGAACAAGAAAAACGAGAAGTTGGTTAACCATCATCGGAGTTGTTATCGGAGTTTTTTTGATTATTTCACTTCTTTCTTTGAGCGAGGGCTTAAAAACAGCTATTCTTTCTCAACTAAAAATGATGGGCAAGGATTTGATAATGGTTTATCCTGGCGATATCAGCAACATATCAACGATGATGACAGGTGGTATGGAGCTTTCAGATAGCGACTTGAAAACAATAAAAAAAACAAGAGGAGTGAGCTCTGTCGTTCCAATGAACTGGAAAGCGGAAGTAATGGATTGCGCCGGAGAAAAGAAGACGGTTTTAGTCTATGGCAATCCATGGAAAGATGCATTAGATATTTATAGAAATGATATGGGCTGGAGCTTGAAAAACGGGCGTTGGCCAGTACCGGGCAAAAAAGAGATTATAGTTGGCAGTTTAGTGCCGGAAGAAATATTTCCCAGAATCAGAATTGGGAGCGAAGCTATTATTAAAGGAAAAAAGTTTCGAGTTGTAGGGATACTTGACTCAATTGGAAGCAAACAAGACGATTCAATGATAGGTCTTGATTTAGATATTTTCCGTTCTATAACTGGACAAAAGAAAGGAGCGAATTTTGCTTTTGCCAAGATAAAAACAGGACTCTCAGCTGAACAAATGGCAAAGAAAATTAAGGATAATTTAAACAAAAATAGAAAAAGAAGGAGAAATGAAGATTTGACTTCTTTTACCGTTCTAACAAGCAAGAAAGTTACGAGCATGGTTGGTAATATAATGGGCTTAATAGAAGCAGTAATTTTTGGTTTTGCTTCGATAGCCATTATAGTCGGCGGGATTGGTATTATGAATACAATGTATACTTCTGTTCGTGAGAGGATTCGAGAAATAGGAATTATGAAAGCGGTTGGCGCAAAAAGAAGCACTATTACTAGTATATTCCTAATCGAATCTGGATTTTTTGGCCTAATCGGCGGAATAGGGGGAACTTTATTGGGCATATTGTTCGCTAAAACAATCGAAATCTACTTTCAATTTCATCCTTTGTTTTATTTAAAAGCGGCGATTACTCCTCAACTTATTCTTTTTGGCTTGGCTTTTTCCTTTTTGCTTGGAGGTATTTCCGGATATTTGCCCGCCAGAAGCGCCGCCAAACTTAGCCCTGTTGATGCCTTAAGGTACGAATAAAAAAAGATTAAAATGATAAAAAGACTAAACAGAAGTTTTTATACTCGGTCGACTATAAGTTTGGCCGAGAAACTTTTAGGTAAATATATTGTCAGAAAAATTGGAAACAAAAGATTGGTAGGAAAAATTATAGAAACAGAAGCCTATATCGGACCTCAAGACAAAGCAGCTCATTCATATAAATGGAAAATAACTCCTCGAAATAAAATCGAATATGCTATTGGGGGACATATTTATATTTATTTAGTGTATGGTATGTATTGGCAATTAAATATCGTTACTGCCGGAAAAGAAAAACCTGAGTGTATTCTCATTCGAGCGATTATTCCAGAACTAGAAAGTGGAGAGAGAGAAGAGAAAAAAAAGAGATTTTCTACCGCTAATGGGCCGGGAAAGGTTTGCCGTTATTTAAAATTAGATAATTCATTTTACGGAGAAGATTTAACTAAAAGCAAAATAATTTGGCTGGAAGATAGGGGGGGAAAAATAAAAGATTCTCAAATTATTGTTGGAAAAAGAATCGGTATCGATTATGCTGGACCTTATTGGTCTAAACGTAAATGGCGTTTTTTGATTAAAGATTATCAAAAATACCTTCCTAAGAAAAAATGAAAAAAGAAAAAATAATAATAGCTATGTCTGGCGGGATAGATAGTTCTGTGGCGGCTGCCTTATTAAAAGAGGCAAAATATGATGTTGTAGGGGTTTTTATGAGGTTAAACGGCTTAAAATCTTCAATTAAAAGCGAGAGAAAAGCGAGAGAGGTTGCCAAAAAGATAGGTATTTCTTTTTATGTTTTAGATCTCAGAAAAGAATTTAATGAAAAAATAATAGAACCATTCATAAAAGAATATAAAAAAGGAAAAACCCCGAATCCCTGTATTGTCTGCAATAAAAAAATTAAATTTAATTTTTTATTTAAAGAGCTTAAAAAAATAAAAGCGGATTTTATTGCTACCGGGCATTACGCTCGCTTGGAAGAATCTAAGACAAAATTAAAATCCGTTTACTGTCTTTTAAGGGCAAGGGATAAAAATAAGGATCAGTCCTATTTTTTATGGCAGTTAAATCAAAAAATATTAGAGAAAACATTATTTCCTGTCGGTGGATATGAAAAAAAAGAAGTTAAAGAATTAGCGAGGGAATTTAATTTACCTGTTTTTGATATTTCAGAATCGCAAGAAATTTGTTTCATTAAAAAGACAACAGAGGACTTTTTAAAAAAATATATTAAATTAAAACCAGGGGAAATAATTGATAAAAAAGGAATAATTATCGGCAAACATCAAGGAGTATGGTTTTATACAATAGGACAAAGAAAAGGAATTAAGCTTTCCAACGGGCCATTTTACGTTTTAGATAAAGACATAAAAAAGAATCTATTAATTGTTTCCAAAAATAAAAAAGATTTACTGAAAAAAGAACTAATAGCGAAAAATATTAATTGGGTTTGCGAAGAGCCAAAGAAATTTCCGTTAAAAGCAATGGCAACAGTAAGATATGGAAGTAAATTGGCAGAAGCGATTATTTATAAAGAAAAAGGGAAAAAATTAAAGGTTGTCTTTATAAGACCGCAAAAAGCGATTACTCCTGGCCAATCAGTTGTTTTTTACAACAAAGAAGAGCTTTTGGGCGGAGGAATTATTGCATATTAGTTTTATTTAACATGACTCCAAGAAAAATAAAGGCGTTGTTGCTGTTTTCCGGTGGCCTAGACTCAATTTTAGCTGCTAAAATTTTGATGGAGCAAAAAATTGAAGTTTTTGGCATTGCTTTTTTTAGTTATTTTTTTAATACAAAAGAGGCGAAAATTTC
>CAYZZO010000011.1:0-1327 GCA_964483075.1 uncultured Candidatus Saccharibacteria bacterium
GAGACAAAAAAACAGGAGAATTTATTAGCAAGAAAGGAACAATTTTATTCCCGAGAGTTTAGGGATCAGGATTCTGGTTCGAATCCTACCCTCTTTAATTATTTGCAACAAAATTGCTTTTAATGTTTTTAATCAAGTTTTAAAAGAATTTAATGCTAATTGATACTCACGCGCATTTGAATTTCACCGCTTTCGATAAGGATAGAAAAGAAATAATTAAGAAATGTATGGATAATAATGTCTTGATGATAAATGTCGGCACTAAATACGAAACGAGCAGAAAAGCAAAGGAAATTGCCGAAAATTATCGGCAGGGAATTTATGCCGCAATTGGGCTTCATCCTATGCATTTGGCGACAGGCGTGATTAAAATTAAGACCGACCCAGACGAAGGCGGCTTTACGGTAAAGGGAGAAGACTT
Organism: uncultured Candidatus Saccharibacteria bacterium; assembly: GCA_964483075.1. GTDB lineage: Bacteria > Patescibacteriota > Minisyncoccia > Minisyncoccales > GWA2-38-27 > CAYLWZ01. The sequence continues at coordinate 422 of CAYZZO010000011.1, forward strand.
TGATTCTTCAAGGTATAGAGATTTAGCTAAATCTTCAAAGGTGGTAGCAATCGGAGAAATCGGACTCGATTATTATTATTTGCCTGAAACCGACGAAAAAGTAAAAATATTTAAACAAAAACAAAAAGAATTGCTCTTAGAACAACTTGTGATGGCAAAAGAATTGAATTTGCCGGTTATTTTTCATTGTCGGAAAGCCCACGATGATTTGTTAGAAATTCTCAGAGAGCAAAAAGCGAAAAATAAAATACAATTGAAAGGCGTAATTCATTGTTTTACTGGAAAATGGCGTCAGGCGAAAGAATATTTGGATATGGGGTTCTACCTTGGTTTTAACGGGATAATTTTTAAATTAAACTTGGATAAAATAATTGAAAGAACGCCCCTGGAAAGGATTTTAGTCGAAACTGATTGCCCGTATTTGACGCCACCTAGTTTCTCAGAAAAAAGAAATAATCCGTTGGCGGTGAAATTAATTGTCGGAAGAATCGCTGAAATTAAAGGTATAAGTTATGAGAAAATATCAAAATTAACCACATTAAACGCCAAAAAATTATTCGGAATTTAGATTTTTTGACAGTTTTGACAAGTTGGAGTCATCAAATTCTGTTAAAGTCATTAAATTTTGGCATTAAAATAGGCGGGAAGAAATTTTCCCGCCTTTTGTTTTTATCATTACCTCTAATTTTGATTAAATTTTTGGTAATTTAACAGTGTTATCTATGAGCTTCATCGTATATGGAGATAAAAAATATTTTTATTGATTCCAGTTTCGCAAAAAAATTTAAAAATCCAAATAGACAATTAGTATTATGCCAACATTTATCAAAAAAAAGCAGGAAATTTTTTCCTGCTTTAGGTTTAAACCTTTTACCATGCTCCATCAGGATACTCTTTAATCCCCTT